>JADFZC010000328.1 GCA_015232735.1 Oligoflexales bacterium
CATTTAAAAACCAGGCTACAAGCGAATTTTAAGGTCTGAAAATTATTGTTCAGCAGGAGCTGATTAAGCAATGCTTTTCACCTCTCCTGTACTCTCCTTAGCCACCACGAATTATTTATCTGGAATACTATAGTTTGCCTCACCGGGTATCCTTGACTGGCTTCCGATTGTGATAAAATTGATGAAGATACCTGATATTGGATTACCCCTTCACATCAGAATTGAAAGACAGGGAGTTTTTTTAATGATAGATGTTTTATTTGTCAAGCCATCCGCCAAAGCCGTAAAAAAGATTATCGCGCCCCCCCTGGGGATCATGTCCCTTTCTTCACAGCTAAAAAAGAGAGGTTATTCAACGGGACTCGTGGATATGCCCCTGCACAGCATCCCGGAAGAGGATGCCGTTGAGAGAATAATCTCATGCCAGCCAAAAATTGTCGGTTTTACGGTTATGAGCATTGATGCCCCGTTGGCCTATCGCATGGCGAGAAAAATTAGGGAAGAGGCCCCCCATATCATGATCGTCATGGGAGGAGCACATCCGACAGCCGATGCCCAGGATGTCGTTTTCAATGGGAATGTTGACCTTGCATTTATCGGGGAAAGCGAGATCAGTTTCACCGAGTTTGTGGAGGCTTTTCTTGATGGCAGGGAGTGGCGCCGGATCGGGGGACTGGCGTATGAAGATCATGGGATGCTGAAAATAAACAGACTGGACAGCCTGGTCGACGTGGACAGTATCTTTCCTCCGGATTGGGATCTTGTGGATTTGAAACGTTATCACAGGATCGCCCGGGGAAACCCGACTCTCAAATCCCCCAAATATGCGAGCCTTCTGACATCCAGAGGTTGTGTTTTCAAGTGCACGTATTGCCATGGCATTTTCGGATCAAAGGTGAGACAGCGGAAGGCGGAACTGGTATTTGATGAAATAAGGGATCTCCACAGTAGATATGGCGTTGACGAGTTTATTATCGCTGACGATATTTTCAATTACAATACCAGCCGTGCGGAAAGGATCTGCGACCTTATCATCGGGAGCGGCCTGAGGTTGCACCTGAGTTTTCCTGTCGGCCTGCGCGCGGACATCATGACGCCGGGTCTCCTGCATAAAATGAAACTCGCCGGAACCCATTCCATCAGCTATGCCATTGAAACTGCCGCACCGAGAATGCAATCTTTCATCAACAAAAAATTGAACCTGGACAAAACCAGGGAAATAATCAAATTGACAGACAGGGAGGGCATTTCAACGAGGGGATTCTTTCTTTTGGGTTTGCCGACGGAAACCCCGGAGGAGACTCAATTGTCTATCGATTTTGCCAATGCATCAAGGCTCAACTATGCCGACTTCATGAGTGTCCAGCCCTTTCCTGGAACCGAGATGTCAAGACAGGTCGAGGCATTGGGATTTGAGTGGGCGTTTGATCCGTCAAAAACCGACTATTATGAACCCATATACAATTTCACAAAAATGGAGAGGCTCAAGCTGGTATTTCTGTTCAGAAAGGCCAATTTCCTATTTTATTTCAATATCAGACGACTTATCAGGGCCTTTCGACTGGCTCCGAGAAGATCACTTTACCCTTTTGTGATTTTCTTTTACCTCTTGAGAATCACAGCTTCCTACAGACAGGTTGCCGGGATCAGGAAACACGCTGAACACGCTCCGGAAAAAATCCCTACCCCCCATCCTTCAGTATGATCGTAATGGTCGTACCATGATTATGGGCATCATCCTCCACCGTTATGCTCTCGATGGATATTTTTCCCTCATATTTCTCGACTATCTGTTTGACAATGGGTATTCCGAATCCTGATCCCTCCTCCCCCGAAGTCCCCTTGGTGGAAGTGTTGTTTATGGGATCAAAAATATTTTTCATGATACTCTCCCTGATGCCCCTGCCTGCATCCGTCACTTTTATGACACCTGTATTCCCCTCTTTTTTATGATGAACCGTCACACTACCCCCGCTATAGGAGAATTTCAACGCATTGTCGATAAGGTTTCCCATCACACTTATAAGAAATGTGGTCCTTTCCGCGATAACAGCCGCATTGTCATCCTCCAGCAAAAATTCAAGGGTTACTCCCTTATGGCTGGCTTTCTTTTCAAACATGATGCCCAGGTTTTCAAAAACTTCCGCCACATAAACCTTTTCCAGGCGGAATGCAGTGTCTTTCGGCTTGAGGATCGGATTAGTCCTGCTATACTTTATAATATCCATTATAACTGATAAACTCTGACGAATCTTATTCAACGAAATATTGCCCCTGTCAACCCTGATCATCTTGTTCACATGGTAATTGATGACGCTTATGGGATTTGCCAGGTCATGGACGATAATTCTGAGAAGGCTTTGAAGCTTCCTGGATTCTGCAGCCTGAATTTTTGTTGATATTCTTTCACGGTCTATGACCTTTATCTTGTCCGCCAGGGCAAGCGACATAAGCAGCATCTCCAGGGCCTGGCCAAAGAGATGCGCTTCATTTGTGAAATAATTGGAGGGAATCACACCGTTAAGGCTTAGAATGATCACTATGATGCCCCCGATAAAGACAATGTAAGCAAGAAGATAATATAAGGCTGGCCTGAATCCGCCCCTGAAGGAACGAATGCCTGCCGTCATGGGAATGGCAAAACTGGCGAAAAAGAGAGGATCCAGGCAGCTGTTGATTGAGGTTCTTGTATTTGGGAAGACCAGGAACAGCATCATTAATCCAAGCATGAGCCAGATAAAACCGACAAACGCCTTGTGCAGGAGAGGTTGTGCCTTTTTTGTCTGCAAAAAGGACATGGCGAACAGATATGAGGTGACCGGGGCAAGGGGACGGTAAAGCGGAACCCAATATGTAAGGGAGATTCCATAGGATCTGGCAATGCCATCAGGAAAATTGACGGAGATCAAAGCTATGATGCAGTTGACCAGCAGAAACAGGATATAGTAGAAGTAATGCCTGTCACGCAAGGCAAAAAATATGAATATATTGTAGATGAAGAGGGACGCGAAACATCCGGCGATGAATCCCACTATATACGTCTGGACAAGATCCCTTTCTTTCACTCCATCGTCTGACTTGATATTCATTTGAAAGTCATATAAGACATAGCAGAAAATTTTGACATAAACGGTTGCGGAAGTTCCGGAAGGAATCTTCAGTTTGATTAGATGATATCTTCCGGTTTTCACCGCGGCGGGAAGAGGGAGCCCTTTGTCAGTCATGGGATAGACATCGAAAGTTTCCTGTATTGGAGAGACGAGGTCCAAAAACCATTCCTCATTTCCGGAGCGGTTTTCGATGACAAACTTCAACCAGAAACTGCTGTCGCTGTAGGCTTTGCCCTTTAACATTTCGCCATTGGAATTGAAGGCGCCCAACCTGTCAAGTTCGATAATTTTGTCGACATTCCTGTCATTTTTTTTGTCTTCATAATAGGAAAAATTCCATCCCACGGGGAAACTGTCCTGACCGTCGGTTATGATGATCGGCCCCCCGTCCTTGGCGGTCAAGGGGATGGCGTGAAATGCCGCAACAAGAAGCAGATTCAGTCGAAAAAGTGTACTCATATATAAACCTCATCAATCATGCGATGGGATGAACTACAAGGTGACCATATTCCTTTTCAATTTTTTCACTCAGCCAATCGCCGAAAACAAGGGGTATCGTATTCTTTGAAATAGCCTTTGCGACATAGAAATTGTCCGTGATCTCCTTGACCCGATTCAGTTCGACATATTTCACCTCAGTCTCGTGAAGGGCCCTGTGGCTTTGATCCTTTCGAAAATGTTTTCCATCCACCCAGTTCCTCAGGTGAATCCTGTTCTCGGGACACAGATAGAATTCCTGGTGAAAGAGCGGGGTCGGGGAGAGTTCCGGCGGTTTGTCAGGAATACTCTCACCCCATAGGAATCCAAGCCTCTGAATGCACTCTTTTT
>JADFZC010000329.1 GCA_015232735.1 Oligoflexales bacterium
AGACTGACGGCAAAAAGAGCAACCCAGTGCGGGGGTAATTCCTGTGTAAGTCATATCGGTACCATCAGCAATCAAACGGTGCTTTTCCTGGATCTGATGAATTTTTCATTTTTAAAGACCGATGAAAAATCACAAATCAGCCAGGCGGGCTGACAGCGGTATTAATCCATTTGACTTCGTACTGATTCCAATAGTGGAAGGCTTTTGACTTATGTCGGTTAATAAGATAAAGGTACTGGTTGTCGATGACTCTTCCGTAGTCAGGACCCTGCTCACCCGCATTTTGCATTCAGCCGGCGATATCGAGGTGGTTGCCACAGCCCCCGATCCCTATGTTGCAAGGCAGAAACTTGTTATGCTGAAGCCGGACGTGATTACGCTGGATATCGAGATGCCGCGCCTTGACGGAGTGACCTTCCTTGAAAAAGTGATGGAATATTTTCCGACGCCTACCGTGATCATCTCAAGTTTAAGCCAGAAAGGAAGCGAAACAGCTTTCCGTGCGCTGGAAGCTGGAGCGGTCGCAGTCATTGCAAAGCCTGCTCTCGACGTGTCGGAAAGCCTGCAGAAAATAGGTGCGGAGGTCATCGAGCATGTCCGTGCGGCTTCAAAAGCCAATGTACGCGGGTTTCAAAGGGTAAAGCGGACTGCTGTGGAAAAATCGTCCGGAAACAGGGCGCTGAGCAAAACCACGCATCAACTTCTGGCAATCGGGGCATCGACAGGCGGCACCGAGGCTCTCAAGGTTTTACTGCCATCACTGCCGGCCGACCTGCCGGGAACGGTGATCGTGCAGCACATGCCGCCTGTCTTTACAAAAGCATTCGCCCAGAAGTTGAATGAGATTTGCCCTTTCGATGTCAAGGAAGCGGCAAGTGGCGACTATGTCAGGCCTGGAATCGCGCTGATCGCGCCGGGGGATTTTCATGTCACTCTTCAGCGCGACGGCGCATACTATGTTGTAGGACTCAACAAGAACCCCCCGGTTCATCAGGTAAGGCCGAGCGCCGACATACTGTTTGAGTCGGTTGCAGAGTGGGCCGGAGCAAACGCCATTGGAGTGATCCTCACCGGAATGGGCAGGGATGGAGCCAAAGGGCTCAAGAAAATGCACGAGGCGGGATCTTACAATATCGCCCAGAATGAGGAAAGCTGCATAGTATTCGGAATGCCACGCGAGGCAATCGCCCTGGGGGCGGTCGACAGGGTTCTGCCGCTAAAAGATATCGCAGGGGCTCTGGTCACACAGTTCAACTTAAGACGGGTCGTTTAAAATATTTGACCTGAAGATTCACAGAGAATAATTTCGGCATATGATATTTGCCTCGCTGCATTCCGGCATCCTGTCCGGATTTCGCCTGCACCTTTGAACAAGCTTGTTTCTGGCCTTTCTTTCAGCTGCATTGACATTCGGCCCCATCCCCTTGGCGACAAGCTTTCTGGGAATCCGCCCGTCTTCGGATGCAACCTTGCATATGGCCACGATTTTCCTCGCGCCTGCGCTGCAGCGCTTCCAGATCAGATCATATGTATATTCTACAGCGCCGTCCAGGGAATCAACCGTCATAAAGCCCCGTCCGGGTTTCGACGCATTTATTGACATCCTGGTGACGATAACAAAGTCTTTGATTCTTCCTCTGCCGCCAGTCTCACAGCCGCTTATTTTCAAACTGGAAGGTGAAACCTCCTCTGCATTGAGAAAATCGCTATCGACAGGCCCTTTGAAATTCAGCACTGCGCTCTCCCTATTCTCCTTGTCCGCTTTAAATCCATAATTGACAGCCTGTCTGCCGCTGACCCCCTCATCAAGGTAGACATAGCCTCGTGCGCTTACAGCCACAATCGCAAGTCCCCAGCCTGGATCCTGTGTGGTATCTATGGTCATGATGCATTTTGTTTTAACCTGCATGACAGATCCGTCAGCCGGAAGCTCAATGGAAAAATTGTCGTACAGGGCACTGAAGGACTGATTGTCGGGGCTTGTCAAAATACGGCTGTTGTCAGCATTACAGCCATCGCCGGACATCCTTATGTTTTGAATTGCAAACTGGACCGGGGCATCGGACTGATCCTGCGCAGACAGGTTTATTGGTAGTAAAAGCAGTAATGTCAAACTCGCCAAAACTGTATTTTTCATTGGATCGCTCTTTCCATTTTTGTTAGAAATCTTCATTTTATTTGATAAAATCAATGGCACTGGGTTAAGGCTGACAAATTGCGTCATCCCGGAAGCGCATCCCCAATACTCTTTCGAGGCTTCCCATTATTTACCGATATATCATTATTAAAATTATTGCAGACAATTGCTGTGACCGAAACGGCACTTGGTTTAGGTTCCATTGATTCATAATATGGTAAAGCTATAGCCCTCAAGAAAAAGAATTTGGGATAATCATCATTATAAAATAGAAGATTCTTCGTTATGCTCCAATAGTTCCACGGTACGAACAAAAATATGGGCATTGAACAATATTTTGCACACAAAAAGAGGGCTTTTGTATGAAAACAGATACTTTACGGGAGAGCTATAAATGACTGCATGCACCTTCATATATGACTTCATACATACTCTCCCGGAATAATTTCAATTTAAGAAAAGCACATTGTTATAAATTACAGGTGCATTTCCCTTTCCCATGGTATTTTATTTGCAGCATCAACCGGTAAGGTATCCCCAAGCCACAGAGGAAATCACCACTGAGATGTAAAAAGCAAGATTCCTGTGACTGTCCATGATGGCTATCATTAATAAGAGGATCTTATGATAAAAAAGATTGTTGCAACCATCATGCCAGCTCTAATGCTTTTGCCCTCATGCCAGGCGGAAGATCACCCTAAAAACAGCCTTCATCATGACCCAGGCCGCTTTACAAATGATACGGACTTCTTTGCCTGGAGGCAGATTGATGATGGATTATACAACAGGATATATGAAAAACTCGGACGTGTGCTCCCTTCCGACAGCCCTTCAACCGCAAAACTCCAGAAATGGGCTGATACAGTTCGTGCTTTAATGATAAAGACAGACGCCGGTGTATCAAAGATCCCAAAGGCAATAGTAAGAGTCATCGAATCAAATGAGGCTTCAGCCTTCACCGATACCGTTTGCGTGAAAGTAGACGTACCCTTTACGCTGGCTGCGGACAATAGTCAGCGACCGCGGGGGGAACCTCCGAAATATTTTTTTTACAGCAGAGGCAAACCAAATTTGCTGGCAAATCACGTCGATATAAGCAAATGTATCGATTTTAACGGCACCTTTTCCGAAAAACATGCGTTTGCCCAGTGGCTTTTCAAGGGGAACCAAGACTGCATCGTACGTGCTGCCGGCGAAGGCCTGGCCATGGACCCGGCATACCATTGCCCGGCACAAGCCGGATCAGGGGTATTCAAAGGTTTTATAACAAAAATTCCGCACAACTATATAACCGTGTATTCAGGGCTTCTGGAAAGGCTGGATGAAAGCGGGTCTGTGGCGGTGCTGGCTCATGAGCTTGGACACTATTATATGGCGCACGACGTTGCCCTTCCGGGCGCCTATGACTTTTTTTATGAAATCGGGGAACACAATCCTGGAAAAAAACCATCTCCTCTGCCCCCGGACCATCAGCTGTCCTGCCTTGGACGGGACATCCAGAAATACAGGCAGGGCGATTTTGGTTTCGTCTCAGTCACAGGTCAGAGCTATCACTCTCTCATGTTCAAGCCTGCCGAGAATATATTTTTGATGCTGAAGGCAGCAGTGGAGTCCGAAGATCAGGGTGGGCCAAAAGACGGGGACTATCTGAAAACAAGCTGCATAACCTCACAAAAGAAGTGCCAGGACAGTTGCAGATATTTCATGTCAAACATGGAGACCGGGTTCGGGGGATACCTGAGCAGATTTCCGCAACAATTAAAAACGGTGTCTTAAAACTTGAAATCGGTAAAAAGA
>JADFZC010000330.1 GCA_015232735.1 Oligoflexales bacterium
CTCCGGTTTTCCTCCTCCTCGCGCCTTGATTCCCGGCTTTTTCAACAGGCTCTTACAGACACTGTTAAAAAAATACTGAAAACCAGCATACTTCGAGGTTGTATATCATATTAATTTTTAAGTCCACTGGAAGTCATCCATTCCAGGTGCTATAGATATATAGACGTTCTGGTACACAAATCTGCCCAAAAATAAGGAGCCGGAATTGAAAAGCACAATCGATAATGAGTTATATGCAATTTCGCCCCTCGACGGTCGTTATCGTTCAAAAATCGAAAGCCTCTCAGAAAGCATGAGCGAAGCCGCACTGATCAGAAACAGGATAAAAATTGAAGCCGGGTGGCTTCTTCATCTTTGCGAAATTTCTCCCATAAGAGACGAACTTTCAATGAGTTCGGAGGTTCATTCTGAACTTGTAAGGCTTTCAAGGGATCCCCCCTACGACGGGATCAGAAGAGTCAAGGAATTTGAGAGGCAGATCAACCACGATGTCAAAGCCGTTGAATATTTCATGAGGGAAAGACTGAAGAGGATCGGCGCCCCGGACATGGTGCTGTCCTTCATCCATTTCGCATGTACATCCGAGGACGTAAATAACCTCTCCTATGCGCTTATGCTTGAAGAAGCCAGAAAAAACCATCTTCTGCCGGAAATGGAAAAAATCATCCAGGAAATCGCTCTCAAGGTCCGTCAGAATCTCAAAGTCTCCATGCTGGCGAGAACGCATGGCCAGCCTGCAAGTCCCACTACCCTGGGCAAGGAGTTTTCCGTATTCGGTTACAGACTGCTTAAACAAAAGAAACGGCTTTCATCCCTGCGCCTGGAAGGCAAAATGAACGGTGCGGTCGGAAACTACAATGCGCATGTATCTTCCTATCAGTCTCTTGACTGGCTGAATATCACACGCACCTTTATCGAGGAAAAGCTGGGACTGGTCCAAAATCCGCTGACGACTCAGATCGAAAATCATGACTGCATGATCGAATATTTGGATATTGTACGCCATTTCAATGTGATACTTCTCGGATTCTGCAGAGACATCTGGACCTATATCAGCATGGGTTATTTCAAACAGGTGGCAAAAAAATACGAAGTCGGTTCAAGCACAATGCCCCATAAAGTCAACCCAATCGATTTTGAGAACGCAGAGGGCAACCTGGGGATTGCAGTATCGCTGGCGCAGCATTTCTCGGAAAAGCTTCCCATCTCAAGACTGCAGAGGGATTTAAGCGACTCCACTGTGCAGAGAGTCCTGGGGGCGATGATCGGACACACCCTTCTCGGATACAAGTCGGTGCTCAGAGGGATCTCAAAAATAAGCGCAAATCATGAAGTCATATCAGAGGACCTCGAAAATTCCTGGGTCGTGCTTGCCGAGGCGATACAAACCGTAATGAGGCGCTACGGAATTGTAAGTGCGTATGAGAAACTGAAAAATGCCACGCGCAGCAAATATGTGGATCGGGAAAACCTGCATGAAGTGATAAAGAACTGCACGGAGCTGCCCGCCGAAACAAAAGAGTACCTTCTTGCTCTCACTCCTTCATCCTACATCGGAAGGTCCGTTGAACTTTCCGAGATCTTTTTGGAAATGGTGAGAAGGTGATCAGTGTGCCTCCTAAAATGATCCAGAAAACGGCTTCAGAAGGATAGATATGGTCTTTAAATTAATTTTCAACTTGGCACAATTATGCATTATTACCTCTCCAACCATCCACGGCCGAACAAATCTGACTCATTAATTTTTCCCTGCTTCTACATGCGCTAAGTAATTATTTTATCATTTTTTTTTCACTGATATATTCGGATTATTACCCATAAGCACCGGGAATTTATTCACGAGACTTCTGTACCGAATGATTTTTTCCGTCAAAAAAAATGATAAACTAATGGTAAATTAACTTTAAAAGGAGAATGAAATATGAAAAATCTCTAT
Organism: Oligoflexales bacterium; assembly: GCA_015232735.1. The sequence continues at coordinate 1,937 of JADFZC010000330.1, forward strand.
ATCCTGTTTGCTCTTATTTATTTGACTGCTTGTGGGGGAAGTAAAAATAATGATGAAAGCAGTGATAACAGCAATCCCATCGTAAAAGCTGCATGCAAGGATATTAAACAAGGCGGAACCGGTACCTCCCTGCTTGCCTGTATTGAATACAGTATGCCAAAAAGCTCCGTTGACTCCATGAAAGCCTCATGTTCTGCAGCGAATGTGAATGGAACTTGGGTGGATGACGCTACCTGTGCGACGACGGGCATAGTTGGCACTTGCTCCACCATTGCCGGTGGTCAGGAAGTAAATAAAATGAAGATTTTCTTTTATCCTGCGTGGACAGCCGCTCAGGGTGAAAGTGTCTGTACCTCTCAATACAAAGGAACATGGACCCTAGGTTCTTAAGAGTTAAAGAGTCTAGGCGACATTCCTACGACTCCGTGGACATTTGGGATCTTGCAAGCTGCAATAGCCTGTCCAGGATCGGCTCAGACACATCTTTGGGGAAATCCGTCGGCAGCAGACGACGTACATTCGAGACGACATTTTCGGTTATTTCCAGCATACCGCGTACAATGGCGAGAGCCTCATCAGGAGAGAAACCGGAATGAACCGCCGTGCTGGCAAAATGTCTTTTTTGCAGATAGGTCCAGTGGTAGTGGTTGCTCTTGCCTCGCAGCGCCATGGCCATCTTGATCTCTTTTTCCCTCATAAAAGATGAAATATACGGATAAAAAGACAAAATGTCATAGATTGGCGTGAGACTAAAGCGCCCTCCGGGCAATATTTGAATGCTGAAATTCTTAGCGTGTCCATCAGGTGCTGCCAGCAGCCAGAAAAAAACAATGCTTTTAAAAAACTCTCTTCTGTCTTCATGCGCATTAAACGATCCCAATAGCAGTTTCATGATGCGTGCTATATCTGGGCCGCCGTCGGATTGATACTTGAGGTTTGAGGATATGCCCAAAGCCTGGCACATGTCCTCCTGCGGTAGACGGATGAGCCATCCCCCGTCCTTTGACCATTTCCGATCAAATCTCTCAACTACCAGCGCCTTCTGCCTTCCAAAACGAAGGATTTCAGCGTTAGCTGCTCGCAGACCGTATGCCTTGGCGATTTGTAGACAGAGCCATTCGTTTTCACAGCTCTCAGAAAGATCCAGATTGTGGTGAACCAATTTGCCAATCGGCAACTTGAAGATATGACTCGATGGAGTGACTCCTTTGGGGCGCCACCACCTATTGCGATGCCAAAGCAGGGCCGTTTTTTCTTGAGCGCCGGCGATCGATATCCGAAAATCGCTCTGGTTCCCCTCCATTCCTAGCGGATTTAGATGATACTGGGACAAAATGCGTTCAATATCATCGTCCGTCAACGGATCTGCGACAATTTCCGTCAAATTAGTCATTCTGCCGGGATCACAGATCTGCAGCGCACCTACACAATCATAACCTATCGCCTCAAGGAGATCGAAAGGTTGGGTTGAAGCCAACTGAAAACGCTGTTGAATCCTCGCGCGTATTCGATCACTATCCGGCAATAGATTATCAAAAAAGTGGTAAACAACCTCACCGTTGTATACCTCAGCCCTTAGTGGTAACGAAAGGGACACTGGTCGCGACTGGTCTGTCGCCAACCATGAATGCTCGTACTGAAAAGACAGAACGCCTGTCGACGCCTTTGTCAAGGTCCCTACTGGAATGCCATTCATCAAGACGGCAATTGACTTGGATTTGATTTGCTTCGTCATGTTATTCCTTTTGTCGGTTTGCCGAGTGTGGAACTACCATTCAGTGTTTTCTGTCGCCTGAGAGAGCTCTTTCGGATTCAGTTGTATTTCCAGCTGCAATGCCGACAATAGATCAAATAATGTTTTTATTTTACTTAACTCAGGATGCGTCTCAAACGCCGAAACGGTTTTCTGCTTAATTCCGACCAGTTCTCCCAATTCGGTCTGACTGCGCCCCAAGTGCTTGCGCCGGCTTTTCACGAATATGGCTAATTCCTC
>JADFZC010000331.1 GCA_015232735.1 Oligoflexales bacterium
TCATCAATTCCATAAAGAGAGCCGTTTGTCGACTGGTTCTCCTTTGGAACGATATTTATATCTGTTTCCTTAAGAAATACTTTTTGAGTGTTCGATTGATTTTTGCTTTTTTGCTTATAAACAAGCAAGTTGTCGCCTTCCTTTTGATAGCCGGGATTTCGCTTTGAGATAGGCACAATTCCGGAAGCGCAACTATAAAAGAAACTAATAACTGTTAATATGAAGATTACCCGAAACATATTATAAATTCACCTCGACTAATGATGGTCCTGCAATCCGGCCTTCAAAATTCTTTTTCGCAGAAACATACTGCACCATTATTTGGTCTCCCATCCCCCCTTTGGATAGCGCCTTCCCTTTTGCAAATATCTTCAATTCACCAATATTTACCCTGATTTTAATCTCTTGACCCTGCTTGATAAGCATTGCTTTGCCAACTTTTGCAGGGGTCAAATATTCTCCGGCTCTCAAGAACTGCTTTAATTCGAGACCGGTTAAAGTATCCAGACTCTTTATTACATCTTTTGGCATTTGAGATACCTTTTTCCATTCAAGGCTGAAATCGCTGCCATTAACAGTGGTACCAGCACTCAGATCTCTTAAAGCAAAAGGATATCTCATATAAACATTTAGTTTGATTTTTATTGGGAAGGTTGTCTCATCTTTTGAAAACTTCGAAGCGCCACATGACATATTAATTTGAGTCAGATTTTTTGAAAACGAAAACAGAAAATCTCTATCCAAGGTTTCCATTTCTTCAAGGGTTGGAAACTTTATGACACATTCTGGATTCCTTACCTTAACTGGCAATGGTACCAATATCCTGTCAATATCCACTTTTATTTCATCTTCTCCAGCGATTTTTGAAAAGACCAATTCCTCAAGGTTTTTTTTAATAACTGTTTCCTGCAATTGGAAACAGGAACTTCTGACTATCACTGACGAGGGAGAGTCAATTTTTATGATATGATCCGGCCATTCAACCTTTAGTAATTTCAATATATGGTCAGTGGAGATTCGAATAGATTGACACGGACGCGGAGCCTCTCCCAAATCCACGCCATAGCTTTCATCGCACTTGTAGGCATCCCCTGTGCATCTTGATATTTCGCCCAAATATATCCGATCATCATTGATTTCTACGTTGTCAATCAGTTGCAATAAGATAGGTAAATTAACCTTTGATACAATCTGTTCAGCTTTAGTTACATCTTCAAAGGCTGACTCCTCATCTTCCTTTGAATTGTATATTGAGTTTATTGATTCAGAATAACTGGACACGGAAATGGACATCCCAACCAGAAAGGCATTGAACCATCTGGTATATTTTAGAGAGACAAGTTTAATGTCCAAACTCATTCATTTATACCTTTATGACAAGAGCGCTATCTCATATTGTTGGTACTCTGCAGCATTTGATCGCCTGTCTGGATTACCTTCGAGTTAATTTCATATGCCCTCTGTCCACTAATCATGTTTACCATTTCCTCAACAATATTCACATTTGAAGCCTCAAGCTGTCCTTGTGCTATTCTTCCAAATCCGGATGAGTTAGGAACTGCCACTACAGGTTCTCCGCTCGCAGCCGTAACTCCAAAAAGATTTCTTCCCAAGGATTCAAGTCCAGTGGGATTAATAAAATTGGCCAATTGTATTTGACCAATTTCCTGAGTCTCAGTTCCCACTTTAACTGTGACAATTCCATCCATGCCTATTTGAATTTTATCGTGTGTTACACCTACTGGAATAACTATCTCCGGCATAACTGGAAAGCCGTCAGCATTCACCAATCTGCCTCCAGCATCGATCTTGAAACTTCCATCTCTGGTATAGGCGATAGTTCCATCATCCTTTTGGATCCGGAAAAAGCCTTCTCCTTCTATCATCAAATCTGTCTCTTTATTAGTAATTCTTATTGCGCCTTCATTAAACATCTTCTCAACTGAAGAGACTCTAGCTCCACCTCCAATTTGAATACCACTTGGAACAATTGTCCCTGCCGTTGAATTTTGACCAGGAGCTCTCAGTGTTTGGTATAGAAGATCGTGAAAATTGGCTCTTGACCTTTTAAATCCTGTCGTATTAACGTTAGCGAGGTTATTTGCAATAGTATCAATAGTTATCTGTTGAGATTCCATTCCAGTTGCGGCTGAAAAAAGAGATCTAATCATATATTATTCCTTTAAATGGTTTAACTGTGCTATACTCTGACAGCACCAATAGTATTTGATGACTTGTCCATCATCTTGTCATAATTGGAAACAGCCTTTTGATATGCTTCATAGGACCTATGTGCGATAATCATTGCCGTCAGGTTTTTAATGGCATTAACGTTAGAGCCTTCAAGAAATCCTTGCCTTATGGCGGGATTTGCAACACTTACCAAATCCTTATCTGAACCACCAAAATATAAATAGTTATTCCCGACTCTTTCAACAGCATCTTCATTCGCGAAGCTATACATTCTTATTCTATCAACAAGCTGATTATCCTGATATATTTCACCTTTTGTGTTCACTTCAAACTGCTTTGATCGCAAATAAACTACACCCTTTTCACCAAGAATCGGATGGCCTGAAGCAGTAACAAGAGCGCCTTCCGAATTTAATGAAAGATTTCCTGCCCTGGTAAACCTTCGCCCTTGGTCTGTCTGAACTGCAAAATATCCCTCTCCCTCAATCATGAGATCTAGAGGATTATGTGTGATTAACGCAGGGCCCTGCTGATTATCCCTCTCCATCCCCGCTATGCCAACATATGCCATATCATTGCCATGAAATGGCGTTAATTCACCAAAATCAACTTTATAATTGGCAGGAGGTATGGGACTTTTATAATTTCGGTAGGGCTCTGGTTCTAACAAAGTAAACGTAACATTATCACCCTTGAAACCTACTGTATTGAGATTTGCCAAATTATTGGCGATGATATCCATCGCCCTTTCCTGGGCAATCGCACCAGACAAAGGTGTATAAATATTTTTGAGCATTACTCATGCCCCCCAAAATTTCAGCCAGCAATCTAGGAAAATAAAATTGTACTCATAAGATTTATTAGCAATTAATGGGCCAAACATTGGCTTCCGTCATTTTTCAAATAAAATCCAATCAATTTATAATGTTCTTGCTTTCAGACCGAAACTGAAATCACTTGATGAGAAATGAAACACCGAGCAATTATTACCTGATGTCAATTAATTGTTCCGAATAAAGTCAAATTTTTGACCTAATGATGTCATAAAACCAATACCTGAAATCTACTTCAGAAACTGGAGCAATGCTCATACTGTTTTTGATGTGAGCAGTTATGTATGTCCTTTCATGGAGGCACTTCAAAGGTAGCTATCCAGTAGCTCTTCAAAGACTATAAGGGAAGCTCATCATGGTTTGTAAGGAAAAGGGATTATTCTCCCATTTGAAGAAATCTAACGAACACTATGTAAAAGAAATTTCTTTAGTATTCCAGAAATAATGTTGATAAGAAATTACTAGCCCTGCAGAAGTTTTAGTACGATATTCGGCATCTGATTTGCCTGAGTCAGAACAGAAGTACCTGCTTGAGTCAAAATCTGTGCCTGAGTAAATTCCGATGTCTCTTCAGCAAAATCTGCATCCCTGATTCTGGAATTTGCTGCGCCGATATTTTCTATGTTAACTGAAAGGTTACGATCTGTCGGCTCCAACCTGTTTTGATAGGCGCCTAATGTTGCCCGATATGATGCAACACGCCCTAATGCATCATCAATAACAGTCATGGCCCTCTGGGCTCCCGCTTTGGTATCAATTCTAGTACCTTCCGGATTTTGAGAAGATCCAAGACCAAGCGAATTCTCACCCTCTGTTGTTGCATTCATATGTGTAAAATCTACACGTATGATATTTATCGGATTAGGAGCTTCAAGTGAATCGGGGATCA
>JADFZC010000332.1 GCA_015232735.1 Oligoflexales bacterium
CGAGCAGGGGCCTGGAATTTGCGTACAGCTCGGCAAAAAGTGCCGAAAGCAGCATGAACGACAGGATCACGGCACTGTAATAGGCCTTTTTCTTTTTACGAAAAATTCGCCATTTTCGTTTGGTTTCCTCGCTAAACATAATAATCATGCATCCTAATCAGGTACCTCTGCAAATGTGATCCTTGGATCGACCAGGCTTAATATGATGTCGGAAAAAACCGTGGTCAGCAGGCTTAACAGGGAAAAAATGTAAATATTCGATAAAACAAAAGCATAGTCACGGCGAATGACCGATTGATAACTGAGAAGGCCGAGACCATCCAGAGAAAAAATGGTTTCAACAAAGAGGCTTCCGCCAAAAAACATAAAGACCAGTACCGATGGGATGCCGCTGATGACAAAGATCATGGCATTACGGAATATATGTTTGAACAGTACGATCTTTTCTGGAAGTCCCTTGGCTCTCGCTGTTATGACATACTGTTGATTGATTTCATTTAAAAAGAGATTTTTGGTCAACATGGTCAGCCAGGCAAAACCTGTCATGGTATAGGCGATGACAGGCAAAACCAGATGCCAGATCACATCGCGGGTCTGCTGTATCAATGTCAAGCTGGCAAAATTGTCGGAAGTCAGGCCTCTGATGGGAAACCAGTTGAAAAAAGAACCCCCGCAGAAAAAGATAATGAGAAATACCCCCATGATCAGTGGAGGAATGGAATAAGCCAAAAGGACAATTACACTGGTGACAACATCAAAAGTGGTTCCATGCCTTATTGCTTTTTTAATACCAAGGGGGATCGTGATCAAATAGGTGACTATCATACTCGTGATGCCAAGAGAGGCCGATACGGGTAATTTTTCCACGATCAAATCGGTTATTTTTTTGTTGTAATAAAAAGACTCGCCAAAATCAAAGGTCGCAAGTCTTTTGAGCCAGTTGAAATACTGGATGTGAATCGGCTTGTCAAGGCCGTAAAGCTTGCGAAAACGCTCCTTCTGTTCCTCCATGTCCATGGCGCTGTCATCTTTTCCGGACTTGTTTGAAACTGTAACTTCGCCTCGAAAATCAGCCTGTTTTAACTGGGAGATCGCCTGTTCAACAGGTCCTCCGGGGACAATCTGTGTAAAAAGAAAACAGATCGTGATGATGCCAAACAATGTCGGGAAGATGAGAAGAAGCCGCTTGAATAGATAATGCCACATTTTTTTTCCTAACCTGGAAGTTCATAAGGATTTACCGCTTTTCTTAGCATCCTCAAGCCTTTTTACAAGTTCCTCTGAGGTGGAGGCATACTCCATGAAATAGTCTATTGGACTGAAAAATAAGGGTGCTTTGGCCGGCAATACAAACTTGTTCCAATAGGTGATATTATAAACTTCGCTGTACCAATGAGGAACAACATAGTAATTGAACCATAACACCCGATCCAGGGCACGTCCATATGCTACAAGTTGTTTGCGATCCGGCGCCACGATTAATTTTTCAACGATGGTATCGATCGCCGGATTTTTAATTCCAATGTGGTTCCTGGATCCGATTTTGTCAGCGACAGATGAGTGCCAGAATTCACGCTGTTCATTTCCGAGCGATTCACTTTCGCCATACACATCAACTATTGATTCAAAATCAAAATTATCGACGCGTTTTTCATAAATGGAGTCGTCGACGGTTTCCATTCTTGCCTTTATTCCCAATTTGTTTATGGACTGGATATATGGCTCGACGATCCTCTCCCATATTTTATCATTCAAAAGAATGGTAAACTGAAGTTTAATGCCGTTTTTCTGCAAGACACCGTCCTTCGCCGCCCAGCCGGCGCTATCCAGGATTTCTTTGGACTTTCGCAGTCGTTCCCGGCCATCCAGTCCTTTGCCAAGCGCCTGAGGTTTTTCCGTGAAGACCTCAGGCGGGATTTTGTCTTTTAAAGGAGTGAGGATTTTAAGTTCAAGTTCATCAGGCAGCTTGCCGGCGGCAGAAAACTCGGAGTTGGAAAAGTAACTGTTATTTTGAGCATACTGGTTATAGAACAGCGTTTTGTTGGCCCAATCAAAATCAAATGCCAGGGCCAGTGCCTTGCGGACGGCAATATCCTGAAAAACCGGTTTGCGGAGATTGAAGGTGAAGCCTTGAAGCCCCCGATTGCTGGTATTTTTTAAACTCTTTTTCACAATCCACTTTTTTTCCCATTTTTCGCCGCTCACATCGACCGCCCAGCGTTTGGCACTGTTTACAAATACGAAATCGAACTCATTGGATTTAAAACCTTCAAAGAGGACGGTATCATTGCGAAAGACCTTCAGCACAATCCTGTCAAAATTGTTACGGCCCACGTTGAAATTCAGTCCGGCTCCCCAATAGTTCAGGTTTTTTGTAACTTCAAGGATCTTGCCCTCTTCAAATTTCGTGACAACATAAGGACCTGATCCTACTGCTTTCTTATTGAAGTCCTTGGAAAAGTCGCCTTTGCTGTAGATATGTTTCGGCAGGACTGACAGTTCGCCCAGAATCATATGGAGCTCAGGATTTTTCTTTTTGAAGGAGAACTGTACGCGGTGTTTGTCAAGAGCTTTTACTTCCTTTACATCTTTGTAATAAGAGAAAAAGGCGGGGCTTGCCTGCGCTGAAGTCAGTATCTCAAATGAGAAGACGACATCTTCAGCAGTAACTTTAGTACCATCACTAAACTTGGCATTTTCTCTGAGTTTGTAAGTCACGGAAAGCTGGTCTTGTGCCAAATCGATCGTCTCTGCCAGGACGCCATATTGTGCGAACGGTTCATCAAGAGAACGCATGGTCAAATTCTCAAAGATGAATTCACCTGAAGTAATATATGAACCTATCCCTTTGACTGTGAATGGGTTCAGTTTGTCGAAGGGAACGTATGTGGCTAATGTTAAAGTTCCGCCTTTTTTTGCCTCAGGGTTTGTCCATTCAAAATTTTTGAATCCAGTCGGGTATTTGACGGAATTTTGCAGTGCGAGACCGTGGAGGGGTTTTCCCCATAATTGGGTTGTGGCCGATATTAGTAACAGGATTAAGACAAGTAATCTAGTCCTGGGCCAGTTGAGTTCATCCTGACCCAGCAATATGGAAAATGACATGTTTTACCCTCACTCCAAGAATTTCATTTTTCTCATTATTTTTATTATACTGGATCGACAGCTGATTATTCCATACCTGGAAGAGAAGTTTGCAGATAATAGTCCGAAGATATTGAAAGGGCTGTTTTCCAGGATGTTTGATATCTTGATAATTTCGAGATTTTTCATTGGAATATCATGGGGGAAGCAGGACGATCGTTTTATTAACCTGATTGACAGAATTTCTTAATAACGATCTTGTTGAATTTCTCTTTTGCCTGAAGCAAGGACATGAGTGTCGAAAATGGTCCGGCAATTGGCCTGTTTTCTTATTTTTTGATGCTTTTTTATTTCAAAAGTGCTTGTTTCCTATTGTCATAATGCATAATTTTTTCTTGGTTTTTCGTTGTTTTATTGAAGAATTAGGTGATGAAGCCTCTTTTTTCAGCCTTTATATTATGAACTTGGAAAAATGGCATGATTTTTGTATGACGACTATCGTCGTGAGGATAATCGCCTGCGAATGGAGATAGAACTTGAGGATGAAATTTATGAATGAAATGCGGCAAAAACGAGTCAGTGGATTTTTTAAAAAAAGCGGGGGCCTTTTAAGCATTCTTTTCAAAAAAAGCGACATATCCTCTAAAAATGGCGGAAAGACCCGCCATGCTCTATTCTATTGCAACGAGGAACGGGAATTGTTCATTCAACAACAAAAACGACCATTATCTTTCCATTGGAAAAAGTTTCCATTTTGAACCATTTTAGTAGGTGGTTGTTCAATTACAAAATATCATACTTATTATTGTAAAATATATAGATTATATATT
>JADFZC010000333.1 GCA_015232735.1 Oligoflexales bacterium
AATATTATAACGCATGCTGAGAATGAGAAGGGTTTGCATGAGACCGTCCCTGTAATAGGGGTCCCCGATAACGAGATCGCCTTTACTTTCGAGAAATCCCTCTGAACAATCTATTGCCGAACTCTTCGATTGAGATCCTACATAAATCTTGTTCCTCTCAACGGAGAGGACACGATCAAGAACATGAAACAGCGGACCATGGGTCAAAACAGGCCCGTAAAAGTCCCGGGAGGGAATGAAATCCAGTTTTTCGTTTTTTGGCACAGGATGATACAGGACATCCCGTCTCTTGCCGAACACAATGGCAGCTCGAAAGAAATCAGTATTATATCCATCCATATCGCTTCTTATTGATGCCTGGACCTTAGTGGATTGGGGGCTCCATTCTACAACGATTGCCCTGATTTCTATTCTGCTTTCCCTGGGCAGGGGTATGACAATCGCATTATTCAACTCGATATCGCATATCTCACTGATAGTGGTACAAGCGCTCCCTGCAGCCAGCATGGCAACCTCGGCCATCGCCTCAAGACCCATCACCGTAGGAAAAATACAGGTACCGTTATGAATATGATCTCCAAGATAAAGATCCTTTTCAGGATCAAGTTTGACGCGCACGATCGCCTCCATTTCAGGCATGACAAATTTGACATCCTGCACAAACGGCAATCCCGCAACCGGAACTTCATACAGAAACGGCCAGGTTGGGATTTTTATGACCCTGCTCGATATGATTGTCTGAGTATGATCTTCGTTCCTGTACTTGAACAGGTTCATGAATTGCCTGACCCCATCTTCAACGGAAATAGCGCCGATCCCCATCATTTTCAGGGTTTGAAGGGAACCAAGTTTATGCCCCATCCCCACATCATTCCATATCGAATAGGCATAGGACTGAACCTGCGTCTCAGGGTGCTCCCTCTGGTAACAGCGTGTTAAAAGATGGAGACTTTCATTGGCAAATCCGTACCAGGCATTTCCCTGAAGCCCAATTGCCCCCGTCAGCGAGGTCATGGCCAGAATCAATTTAAGAGGTTTTGTATAAGGGGCCTGGAAAAGGTTTATTGCCCCAAGCAGTTTTGGACAAACCTCATTCAGAGCTTTTTCACGTGTCACATTTTCAAGCCTTCCAGGCTGATTGATGCCGGCACCATGGAGTAGCGCCCTGATGTTTCCCATCTCGCTTTCTATCGTCGAGACAAGAGCGTGAAGTTGTTCAGCATCGCAAATATCGCAGCAATAGTACCTCGCATCTATTTCAATGTCGTGAAACCTGCGCAAATTTCGCAATATCTCGTTATTGTTTGGATCAGCGTCCTCAGGTATCCTGGAACTTCCAACCAGAGCGAATTTCGCCCGGGTGAAGGCTGCTATGGCAAGCGTGCATTCGGCGGTGATTCCCTTGGCGCCCCCTGTAACGAGGAAAACGTCATCCTTAGTCCAAGCTATGTTTCTTGGTACAAGTTCATCCGGGTGCTGCAATCTAGTTTTCGGTACAACCCTCTGCCGCTCACCGGTATAGCCCACTGATTGATAATGGGCCTCACCAGAAGCTGTCTCATCGATGATCTTTTCCGCGATGAAACTTTTCCCCAGCATTGGTGAAAAATCAAGAATCCTGATGATCAGATCGCGGCGTTCAAGATACAGTGAACGTGCAAAACTTGCGGCATTGCATCCATCGAGATTGAAATCAAACCCCTTTTCGGCAAAAGTGCCTTGCCCGAACTGTACAAATGCTATGGATGTACCCGATTTCAAAGAGATGCCCTTTGTCCCGAGCGCTCCCATATGAAGACGACGAATCATGTTTGAAATTGCGATTTTGTCAAGGGGAAGCCCCGAACTCTCCGACGGCATTACCACGATTCGATGATCGAAATCCTCGGATAAGTCCTCTTCGCCTGAAAAAACAGCTTTTACCACTGAGGCTTCAAAAGCAAGTAATTTCTCTTCCAGTTCATCGCAAAGTTCCTGATCGACGGCCTCGTGGAGAATAAGCACTTTCCGCTCCCGCCAGAAGCTTCCGTGATCGGATTTTTCTGTCAATGGCTGGGCAACGTACTCTCTGACATATGGCCGTACCCATGATTCATATCCTGACCCGCCTTCATCACCGATATCATCTTCGGATCCATTCTGCTGCATGACAATACTCTCCACCAGATCTATCAAATCGGCGACAGTTTCCGCATGGCGCTTGTGGTTTTGAATTCTGGGCTTGACTCCAAGCGCCATGACTGACTGGACTCCCGTGTCGTATATTTTTATCGAATCAAGATGAAGATCATTTAACAGGTTAGATTCCGGTTTGATGATATCCCTTGAAAATCCTGTGACTTCGACGATTTTGGAAATCACAGTCTGCTCAATTTCATCGCGCGTGATTTCCAGCCTTTCCCCGTCTGACTCTGAAAATTCATTCGAATTTCTTCTTTCAAGCGCATCTTCAAGCGCATACTTGTCATCCGGATCCTCCTCTTCCGCCTTCTCTCCATTTTCACAGCCGTTCGACTCCGTCGTGTTTCCGGGGGCCTCTGACACCTGCTGAAGCCCAAACAGCGGAGTTTCCATGGGGTTTGGCAAAGCTCCATCTCCTGAATAGTTCCTTTCACACGGATTTTTGATAAACTCCACCTTGTCAAACGGGGTATAGGGACGGATAAGACGGTTATGGTAAAGAACATTCCAGTCAATATCCAGACCATGAACAAAAGCCAGAGCCAAAAGCGCGTTTAGTTCACAGGAGCTGTCCTCACCCGACAGAACGGGATAGCATATGTTCTTATCGATGATCTGAGGCACGATGCCGCTTAGAATTCTGCCCGGCCCCGCCTCAATCATATAATCGACCTTTGAGCAAACTTTTAAGACAGCGTTTACAAAATCGACTGGATGGGTAAGCTGCCTGCAAAAATGACTTAGAAGGTTCATTCCATGCTCCGCTGTAAGTCCCTGCGCACTGCTGACCACTTGAACAGAAAGGTTTTCAACGCTCCTGTCCATATAGTCGCATTTTGCAAGGATTCTGGCACCCTCTTCCACCAATTTGCTATGAAACGCCGTGGCGACAGGAAGTCTCACAGTATGAAATTTGCGCAAGGATGCCCTTTTCTCAATCTCATCCACGCCCTCACGGCTCCCGGAAAACACTATCTGCTGCGGACTGTTGATATTTGCTATTACAGCGTACTCCACGAGATTTTCTGAAAGACTATAAGCCTCTTCAAGTGTGCAGGCCACGCTTAGCATGGCACCGGCCTGTGTCTCGGAGGCTGCCTGAAGCGCGCTTCCACGATCAACAGCGAGGCAAAAGAGCTCCTCGACGGTCATGGCCGATGCCGCGTAGAATGCGGTAAGCTCGCCGAGACTGTGCCCGCAGACAACTTTTGGAATTATACCCAGACGCCTTAGGTATTCGATTGAAATAGTCGAAGCGAGACAGACTGCGGCGCTGGTCACATCGGCATGCTCCAGCCTGCGGCGCCACTCAAGAATCTCCTGCTCATCTCTGGCCCGATCTGTGTTGCGAAAGATTATTTTTGAGAGTTTTTCACCATAACGGCGCATATAGATGTCGTCCATAAGATTTACAAGATCCCTGGCCCATTCATGTCTTGCAGCAAGTCTTTCGGCCATTTTTAAAAATTGGGACCCCTGGCCTGGAATCAGAATTCCAAAACCGACAGGTACGGTTTGTCCTATGGCGAGGACGGCAAACCGGTTTTCAGACTGATAAAATGAGGGAGACTCGCCCTCATGTTTTTTTAAGGTATCCCGAATCCACTTCGCCCGTTCCAGCAGCGAATAGGTTCTTTGTGCGACAATTGCCGCCCTTATCCTCTGGTTTTTTTCAGATGTCGCGCTTGATTCGAAAGCAAGGTCACAAAGCTCGCCAATGCTCATATGTCTT
>JADFZC010000334.1 GCA_015232735.1 Oligoflexales bacterium
ATTCGGCTCCCCGATTTGCGTCACTTAAACAAGTTATTAATAAAAAGGCAAACCAGTGCCCAGCTTCAGATGAGGACGATTTTTCAGAAACCGCTTGTGACAAAGGGGTGAAATTGTCTGATTGATTTTTGTAATAAATTTCTTCGATGGAAAGATCTTTTTCGATGGAATTATTTAGCAAAAGAATATTAAAAAGGGGATAGATCATTTTTTTATCTATTGGGGTTATCGAATAGGAAGACGGCTTTTCATCCCCATTGCAGAGCTCAGGTGTTATGGCAAAGAAGATTGAAATAAATAAAGCGACTGCTAATACGGCTTCCGGCAGGAATTTTTTATAAAAAGTGAAATGTCCGTTTTCCATGGAATAATCTAATTGTTTTTGGGTCAGTTAATTAATGAACCTATATCAATGACATGGTATCGGTAGAAAACCAGATAAACATTATGTTGAAGGACTAAGACTATTTTGGATTTTTTAAAATCTATCCTTATTCTGCAGGAATTTTAAAATGTTTTGGCCGATTTCCCACAATAGTGCTATATTTCCAAATTAAAACCCCTCGGAGGATATCATTTTATGTTTCTCAAAAACCTTTTGTGTCCAAAAAACCCAAAAGCCGGAAGATCCGCTGAAAACATGAACCGGATCAGAAAATCCCTCAATTATCTTATTTTCCTTGCAAGTCTAACAGGTATACTGGCCACATCGGTAGGGCCCTATTACTCATATTCCGCCGACACCTACAGGCAGACCTCGATTGTCGAGGTCTCCGACGGGACCCTGTATCTTTCCAAAGGGGACATGATTTATTCGATTGAGCAAAAAGATTTTAAACTCAGAGGCGCCCAAATCCATAAACGTGATGACGGTAAAAAATGCTGCATCAAGGACAAGACGACAGTTCCCGAGCAATATCCTGTAATTTTGCGGCTGACAAGAAACAGCAAGGACGAGATAAGGTTTCTGACTGCAGGAGTCAGGAACCTCCATCAGATAGATTTCTATCAGATCAATAAACTTGACAATCACGGAGATCCCTTCGTTATAAAAATGGAAAACGTCTTCAAGGACGGCATCGTTTCCCCCGTGAGTCACTCTCTCGACAATAGCGACAGCGGTTATATTCTCCGCCACAGGAATATTGAGGGAGTGACCGAAAATTCGGCTGTAAACGGGGTCCTTTACGGCATTGACCTGGACAAATCGGAAATCAGGGAAATACCATTCACATATGCCCTTAAGGGCGCCGTAAGCGCTTTAAGCCTTATGCCTGAGGATAATCCAGACATTGCGGGTATAGAAGACGATGATGTTCCCTATGCGGATGAGCCAATCAACCATTCAGCTGATAATGAACCAGACGATGAAGTACTGAACATAGGGACGCTGACAAATGATGGGCCTGCCGCTTCAGGTTCCTCCAACGAACTGGACGATGCAAAAACACCCGCTGGCGACAGCTGGCAGGCTTTGCATGTGACAGTCGGCAACATAATATATCTGGCATCTTCGACCTTGATTCTGTCCTCATCGGACCAGGGCAGGACATTCTCCGGCTTCACTCACAGCTTTGGAAAAATCGAGGAGATTTCATCGGATGGGGACGGAAATCTTTTCGTATTGAGCAAATCCGGCGACCTGTATTTTTTTAATGGACAAAATTACAGACAGATAAAGACCAGCCCAGACAAGCCGGAGGATAAAATAATTGCGATGCACGTATCAAGGGGCGGTGGAGGGGTTTTTCTTCTCGGCCATGGTTCTGTCTATCTTACGAAAGACAAGGGAGTTACGGTTTCAAAAGTCAACAGCATCGATTTTTCCGAACTTGCATATGACCCGGCGACATCGACAAAAAACTTGAAGTTTCCCAAAATATTTTGCAGCCAGAACGGAAATTTATTTGTCGTCATCCATCATACGTTGTGGATTTCCAGAGACGGAGGTGCAACATTTCCTGTTAAGAAAGATCTTGACGATTATTGACATTCTGTAAAACGAAAGCAAAGGAACGAAGAGAGTCTCAACGATGCTGCGAAATGTGGAAATGAAATTTCATCAAAAACATCTGTTATATTCCCCAATGACAGTATGCTGCCTTATTTTGCTGATCGTCAATGACCATTTTCTCAAAGGCTGTGTCAGCTTGCATCCCGTACGCTGGCTCACCGGAAAACTGAGCGATTTTGCCGGTGCGCTTCTGCTTCCCGCTTTTATTGAATTTTCACTTTATGTTTTTTTCAATATTTCAAAAAAAGCAGCACGCAACTCGGCTTTTTTCTCGTCCATGGCCATTTTAATCCTTATAAAACTTTCTTTCTGGTTCAATTCAACAATTGTGATGATTGGAAATGCCCCTCTTGAATATTTTTCAACTGCGTACCGTATTAACATCGTTCGCGACATGACAGATCTTATGGCTCTTCCAATGTTGCTGATTTTCCATAAATATTCAACAGCACTGGAACCCGCAAACAAAGAAAATGCAAATCGCATGGAGTAAAAGATTATGAAAACATCGTCCATTAAATACATATTGAAAAAAGAGATAGCGATATTGGCTGCGGGTTTCATTCTTTCCACCCTCTCCCATGGCAAATCCGATGGCACCTCGGAAAACGGCGACAAGCCTGCTTCAAAGAACGACAATGAAAATGTCATAAAAGGCATAGATGGTGCTAATACCGACACGACACCCTCAGTAAAAGCCGAGGAAAACCCGGACATGAAGTCAAAGGAAGATGAGTCGGGAAGGCGTCCTTTGAGAAAAAGAAGCCGTGACTACAGGGCCGAAAAAAACCTATATGCGAGCATAGGTGCAAATATCGGTACTCCCGCCGGAACCGGAACAGCGGCCGCAGCGGGATTTTACTTGAACATGAATAATTCTGTCGAAATAAACCTGCTTTATAATGAAAACAGTTTTGACAATTTTAACGAAACCGTAATCAGACAGAAGGGAATGGAGATTTCCTATAAGTACTTTTTCCTGAACTCACTCTATCTGGGCGCAGCCTTGCGATACAGCAGCATCGACATTTACTCAACCAGGACCAATTATAAAATCATCGAGGGTTCGGAAAACAGCATCAGCCCCGGATATGACCTGGTAAGGGACGGCAACAGCAGAATGATGTTTGGCCGCCTCGAAGCAGTGAGACCGGCCTTAATTGGCGGGAATGAATGGCTGTTCAACAAATTTCTGATAGGAATCCAATGGGCCAGTCTGGGTGTGTATAAGAAAATCTCGTCAAAAAGAAATGAGGATTACAGGGAAGCTGACGTCACTACCGAGGAAGGCATGGCCATAAATGAATACTGGCTTAATAAACCCATGGGTTTCGACTCTGTTCAGGATAAGGGATCTTATGAAGTAAGAGGTTATATTGGTTTTACTTTTTGAAATTCCTTTACATCTTGCCATATCAAGTCACATATTTTGACAAGTATTCCTACCTCTTTAAAAAAAATGCAAAATGCCCTAGTCTCGCTTCAAAAATTTCCTAAATTCCAGGACTTATTTTCCGATCATATAAAAGATAAGAAAAACACAACCAAGCAATTAAATGAACAGAAACTTTTTCAAACATTTAATAATTTCAGCAGTGCTCCTTATAATAGCGCCTTCATCTCTTCATGCCGGAGTTCCAATACTAAAAATTGGTGAGGATTTTGAGCAGCGGGTCATCGATTATCTGGCATCCGAATTCAAGAAGGATTACGGTATTGACCTGAAAACCGACAAAATGGCCCTGCAGCGGCTGAAAGAAGCTGCGGAAAAGGCCAAGCATGAACTTTCCACTGTTATGGAAACCGATATCAACCTGCCCTTTATCACTGCCGACGCTTCCGGGCCCAAACATATGAATCTTAAGCTCAGCCGGGCAAAATTGGAACAATTG
>JADFZC010000335.1 GCA_015232735.1 Oligoflexales bacterium
TAAAAAAACATTAGTGAACTTCAAAAAAAAATAAATGTTTCAATAAATATGATTTGTTATAAATGAACATATTCTGTTTCATTTTCCTATAAGAGACAATTGCAAGAGGCAATTACCTTAGCAATTCCATTCTTATCATGTTAAACAAGAGAAACATTTTTTGTATTAAAAGTGCCCATTTTCTCTCACTTGTCTGCCTATATATATTTTTAGGGATAATATCGATTACATTCTGGTGAGTCTAGCTATTACGATGTAAATAACCAGCAAAACCCATCATTGACAGATGCTATTTTTTACCACTACCTCCCATCAAAAAACCTAGCCTGAAATTGTTTCAGCTACCTGTTCGACAGTGAGCGGCTGGCCTTAACTTCAGGGCTTTACCGATCTTTTCTCAGCAACCTGTGCAACTGTGAACTTGATGTAATTGAACTTCTGCAGATATATGGACACGAGACTTTAGAAAACACAAAGATATGCCTCAATGAGATACTGAGCTGGTTCTCCGTAGCCGTGCCTCTCTTAAAGACCCTCTTAGCTTTGCACAAAAACCAGGGAACTGATTTATAGTCAATTATATAGGACAGGGTCACTTCTCAACAGGTTTGGGGATATTAATCAATATCATTTTATCCACGTAATTTCGGCAATATGAACATGCCATGCATTTAGATTTATGTATTTGGCAGGAAAGCTATCACCTAAAAATTGGGAAAGGAAATAGGATGAAATCACTGGCAGTCATATTTTTGTATTTCTTGACAGTCAATTCAGGCTGTGGCACTTCCGAAAATCCAAAGACTCAGCAGAGATCGCCGACTGTTTCATCAACCTCTGAAAAAACTGGGGAAACCAGACCTGAAATTAAATTCGTCGTCCTGGACAGAGTTCAGTTTCGCGGATATGTGGTAAACGCATTTTCCGTAACAGTTGAAGGAACGGAGTATCTTGACATGGAAGATTTCTATACCCAGGCAACAAACCATCTTCCGGAAAAGGTAAAAAATGCAGGCCATGATTCCACATATAAAGCCTCCTTTAAGGCTCAGATAGGACTCAGGGATTTGTGGAACAATATGGATGTATATATTTCGACTGACAACTCCGCAGGGTATCGGGGCTATTCGACGGTTAAGTCCGATGGAATTGCGAACTGGTTGTCGAAGAGTCTGGAAAGATCATTCAAAGTTATTCCGCCACGGATTCTGCCGCGTAGAAGTCCAAATGAAAAAAATCAGGGGGTAAAAGGTCTGGATTTTTTAACTTTCGCTATCTAAAAAGGTGCAAAATGATATACCTTACGGCAGAAACTTTAAAAATCCTGTGTGAGCAGGAGTGCAGAAAGCACGGGGTAAATTGTAATTATTTTTACAAAAAAATATTAAACGCCAATCCCATACCCATCACCCGGGAAGAATTGCTGGATCTTCTGGACAAATTGCTTGCAGATGCCTTCTGGAACGATTATGAACGCATGTACGAAGGTATAGGATATCCGGAATACACTAAAAAAACAGCCGATTGAAAAAAATCAGACAGGATATGAATTAATTTCATCGTGAAATACTGTGAAGTAATCATCTTAAAAATTGAAAATGGGCACTGGTGCAAAATTTTATTGGGGAAATTTACATATTGTCCCCTGCTGTCATTTCGTCATCCGAACATTAATTAGATTATGATCAGCGGCCAACCCTGGACAGGAAGGAATTTATCATGAATTTTCATAAAAAAAGATCCAAAAGGGCGAGAAGAAATCCAAATATCGCCTTTGTAAAGGATGATGACTGGGTCAGGAAACCATCCAAACCACCCAAATCGAAGAAATATTTTTATGAGAAACCATTTCCCGCCCCGATTGGGGAGAAGTCACCGGTATTAACCGATGAAATGAAGCAAGCTATAAAAATTTTGCAATTATCGCGAAATGAATTGGAGGCCTTTGTTGCTGAACAACATAAAAATCTCGAAAAAACCGATGACGATTGTGAAAAAAGTGAGAAGCCTTCGTGATTGGAACCATACTTAAAATAGGACTGTTTGGGATTTGCATGAATAATTTTTGGTATAGTAACTTTGAATATATAATACCAAAAACTACCTGATTTTTATGTTATTGGTATAATAAATTAAAATATTGCAGAGTATTTTCTTCTTTAGCTTTGGAGCAAAAAAATGGCTTGGTTTTATAATTTGGTTGGTTTTCGGGAGACTTCGCCAGAGGACATTCGCGCTAAAATAAGCATCGACGGCGAACTATTGAAATCAAAGGTCAATAATCGTTCCTTTTTTTGCGGGCGATTCGACACACCATCCCTTTGTGTTTTAAGGAACAAAATTTCCCAGCAAAAGCTGGCAAAAGGGAAGCTGCGATTATCTGAGATAGTGAACAATGTTCAAACACTTCATACCGACCCACAAAATTCCGGATCGATATTTCAGGTCGCATCGCAATTCAACACTCTTGAAATGACCTCCCCTGAGGTGACCCCTGAAGATGGGATCGATATCTACGAACGCGACAAGACCCAGGGACCTGCGTGTGCTATTTCCGCAGGTGCCGGGACCATTTTTCGAAATTATTTTGTCAACGTTAATGGAAATATCGGACAATCGAAGGACCACCAGATCGACTGTCTTGCGGAAATCGGGAAATATCTGGGTAACGTCAACAATGAACTTTGGGAAATGAAGAATGGGTATGCCTTGGCTTCCAGTACAGGCCTTAAAAAAATAGGTGATAAATTGCGATCGTTGAGTGAAACCGAAATTGACGTCCTGCGCGGTTTGTTGAAAGTTGGCGTTCAATATAGGACACAGGTCACCATCGAGCAAAGCACTCATACGGTAACCCAGGTATATTGTTCTGCACTTCCTGTATCTTACACTGAGCATCCCAAAAAAGCGTGGGAACTATTCGCAAAACTGGTTCTCGAAGCAGCTTATGAAGCAACATTTTGCGTGGCATTGTTGAATCAGCTCGACACCGGAGTTGACAAGGTATTTCTTACACTGCTCGGTGGTGGCGTATTCGGCAATGAATCTGATTGGATACTTTCGGCAATAGAACGCTCCTTAAAATTATTTCATCTGACGAGCCTGGACGTTGCTATTGTAAGCTATAGATCGTCCAATCCTCAGGTGCAGAGCCTCATAAGAAAATTTGACTCATGGATTTAGCATTAAAAACCGTCTGTACCGGTCACACATAGTCACAAATCAGTTGAAATTTCCAAATTCATCTCAATTGGAATATCCATTGTTACCGGCATTTGTCCGTTCTATAGTTAGAAATCTTCCGTTCTTAAACAGAAAAAACATTTTGTTTGCCTCCTCTTGATGAATCCCGTTTGAATATAAAGCATTCGAAAAGACCGATGTCATCCGGGGTCAGCCCCAGACTCTGACCCCACGTGACACAATCCTTGTCGATTATATGTATGTCCCATGCAGGCAAGAAAAACATATGGTTGCCGTCAAAACAGAAAGGAGAACAAACCTGATGAAAAAATCTGAAAGAAAAATCATGAATGACAGGCGCATCGACGTGCTGGCAAGAAGCGGAAACAGAAAGAAAAACCGAAAATTCTGCTGTGAGATGATGGAAATAAACACCAGTTTTAAATGTGAAAAGTGTGCCGACAAATATGCCTGCCCCGATACTCTCATTGATGTCCACAATGATGGCGGCTATGGAATCATTGTTCATGATGGCGGAAGCTCACACATAAGGATAAGTTATTGTCCCTGGTGCGGAATAAAGCTGAACTCAAAGACCTCATAATTCCAGAATGACGGGAGCAGGGTCCTGGCGAATACTACCGCGTGATTGAACTTGTTGAAGCCGGAAAACGCATTACCGCCACGGCATGTTCAGATGGTTTAGATATCCA
>JADFZC010000336.1 GCA_015232735.1 Oligoflexales bacterium
CGATGACGAGAGCCTTGTCGTCGTCAGTTCGGATTTGTCCCATTATCATCCTTATGATATAGCGGTCTCCCTCGACAGGGTTTCGATAAAGGCGATTTCAAATCTGGACAGCGAGAGGGTATCAACCTGCGAGGTCTGCGGGATGGAGGGGATCCTGGTTCTAATGGAAATGGCAAAGGCAAAGGGCTGGACAGGAAAGATACTTGATTATAAAAATTCGGGGGATACGGGAGGGGGAAAAGAGGGTGTCGTGGGATACAGCTCTATAGTGTTTCATTAAATTGGAGGTAATTGAAATGGCGCATAAAAGCGGAGGCGATAATGACATAGGCAGGAGCCTTTTGGAGTTGTCCAGGAATGTGCTGAACACTTACATCAAACAGAAAAAAATGCCTGAAATAGATCGAAGCGCCTTTGACAAGTCGCTGCTGACGAAAAAGGGATGTTTTGTAACCCTGATGAAGCATGGCGAGCTCAGGGGATGCATAGGTCACATTATGCCGCAGGAGTCCCTGATCGATGGCGTGATAGAAAACACGTTGAACGCGGCACTCCGGGATCCGCGATTTCCTCCTGTCACGGCCGATGAACTCGATGACATTCATATGGACATTTCGGTTCTTTCGGTTCCCGCTCCTTTGGAGTTTAAAAATCCCGAGGATCTTTTGTCAAAACTTGTACCTTTAAAGCACGGGGTCATCCTGAGCAAGGACGGGCGTCAGGCGACATATCTGCCTCAGGTCTGGGAGCAGCTGCCGGACAAGGTGGCTTTTCTTGAGAGTCTTTGCAGGAAGGCCGGATTGGGAAGGAATGACTGGAAAAGCCCTGAAATCAGAATAATGGTTTACGAGGCTACGGTATATTATTCGTAGTAAGGCTCTTTGTTGAATCGCTCTTGGCATTTTGGGGTAGGATATGAAAAAACTGGTCAACAAACATTCGGTGATGTTCAGAATCTGGAGAACTTTTTTTACTGCGGCTATCGTTGCGGCTCTTTTTGTTCTGTTGCTTTTTGTCAATTTACTTCAGCTTTCCGCTTTTATCCTGATAAAGCCCTTTTCGCTGAGGCTCTTTGTTGAAATAAACAGGTTTTTTGCCATTAACTATTGGTATCTGTATGTTATTTGGCTTGAAAAATTATATGGATGCGAAATTGTCTTTTCCGGTGACAGGCTTCCTGTCGGGGAGAATGTGATATTCATGCTGAACCATCAGAATATCGCTGATGCGCCTCTTTTGATATCGCTGGCATGGAGAAAAAGGAGACTCGGGGATTTGAAGTTTTTTGTGAAAAATGTGGTGAAATGGCTTCCGGGACCGGGCTGGGGGCTGTATTTTCTTGGAACCCTTTATGTGAAGAGGGACTGGCTTAAGGACAAGGAATACATCAAGCGCACATTCCAGCGGATAATAGATCATAACTTGCCGTTCTGGCTGGTAAGTTTTTTGGAGGGAACAAGGATAACAAGGCAGAAGCTCGCAAGAAGCCAGGAGTATGCCCGAAAAAAAGGCTTAAAGATCCTCAATCATCTTCTCATCCCTAGAACAAAGGGATTTGTGGCTTCGGTGAATGCCCTGAGGGGGAAAATCGATGCCGTGTATGACGGCACCATAATATACCCGGATGGCGTTCCGTACCTGTGGCAGTTTATGATGGGAATAGTCCCAAGGGTTCATTTTCATGTAAAAAGGTATCCAATTTCTGAAATTCCAAGGATTGATTCGGAAATCGCGTCCTGGGTAATGAAGCGTTTCGAGGAGAAGGATCAGATGTTAAGTGATTTTTATTGCAGGGACATTCTTCCGTCGCCGATAGTCCACAATCCCCTGACAATCTCCCCTGACATGTTTTTGGGTATCAAGTACTGACCTCAGGCCATCAAAAGATCCCTGTTGACATATTGAAAGTGCACACGGTTAGGTATAGCCTGGGCCGGACGGAAATGGCGTCTTCAGCCAGGGGGGTTGCATTATGACATTTAAAAAACAGATAAGACTTGCAGGCAGTTTTTTGACTTTAGCGATTTTCATGACCTTTACGCTTTCGGGCTGCGGTGAAAGTTCAGATGAAAACAATTACTCGATTGTTCATTCCTATTCCGGATACAAAGGCGCATCGTATGAGAAGATCATATCCGAACTCAGGCAGCTTCAGGTTGAAAACCCGGATATGGTGGAAGTGGTCACCTATGGAAAAACACTTGGTTCCCGGGAACTCGTACTTGTAAGGATATCAGGTTCAAAGAGGGGCGCAGGCCTCGAAAGACCAGCCGTTCTCATGACGCAGGCTATCCATGGCAATGAGTATCAAAAACTTGCCGACCCTGTTCCGTATGAATTTGTCAGAAATATGGGAAGACATGAAAACTTCGCAAAATTCCTCTCGGCCGGAGGAATACTGTATGTAGTTCCCGTAACCAATCCCGACGGCTATGAGAACGGCCGAAGGGGAAACGCCTCAGGATATGATCTTAATCGCGACTGGCCGCTGAGACGGGCCGGAAAGGAAGGCTTTTCGCAGCCCGAAACATCAGGTCTTGGAAAATATATCGCGGAGGATTTACGAAGTTCGCATGGTTCTTTGAAATTTTCACTGGACTATCATTGCTGCAGCATGGAGTCCGGGAGCGGATATATACTTCATCCATGGGGAACTTCCGATACGCTCGGTGATGGAACGATACCGGAAGGGGACAGGACAAGATTCGAGGATATGGGCGGCTATTTCAAAAGCGTGTTTCAAGGCTACAAGTACGGAACGCCTAATGAACTTGTGCGATACAAGGCAAACGGCTCCATTATGGATTATTTATACGAGAATTACGGGACACTGGCATTTTCTTTTGAGGGTGTTTACAGTTATGAGGATAAGAACTTCCTGAAGCATGCGGAATTTTGGGATGGAATTTTTCAAAAGGTGCTGTCAGACTGATTGGATCAGCCCGCATTTTTAAGTCTGAGCCGCTCATAGTTGGTATTTCCCGCGTTAATGTCAACAGGAATATGGTCCAGCCTCGCGAGGGCGTCGATGATCTCGCCCCCGGCTTTTGCGTAACGGTTTATAAACTCCTCGGCCTCGTGCTCGGTTGCCGATGCCTCGATTTCACAGAGCCTGTAAAGCAGGTTGTCGGTGTGCTTTGCCAGCTCTGCGGGATCTATCGAGAATCTTCCGGATGACTCGGTTTTTATTACGTTATTTTCGTAAAACCAGTTGAACTGGATAACATTTGCGCCCCCGTGCGCCTCATGTACTCCGAACCTGATGGATCTGAAGAGCCCTGCGAGATAACTGCTCAGAAGGGAATCGGGCCTGAAGAGCGGAATGCCGTATTTTCCGCCAAGATGGAGCAGAAGATACAGGGCGCCCACGTCAGCCTTCGCCTCCTCGACAGTCGTATAGAGCGCCCCGATTGAACTTGCCACGGAAACACCATCTTTTCTATAGGCCGGACCAAGTCCATGACTGACCTCATGAAGCAACACGAAATTGAAATACGGGTCAAATTCCGGCTCTCTGCCGTCGGCAAGAATTTCCTTGGCGATAAGTGTTGTGCAGTTGTCAAATTTGGCCTTCATCACGTTATATATCATAACCTGTTTCCATCCGACGTTTCCCCTGATCCAGGGATCGTTTGGAAGATTGAATGCTGAAGCCATGATGCCCTGGGACGCATCGCCTGACGCATGGATCTGATGGGCGACAATCATGGGTGCGATGTGGCCGAGCGCAGGGCGCGAATCATCCGGGGTCGGAAATATGCGGGCGAGTTTTTCTATGTTGCGTTCTATCTCCTTGAGCCTCTCGCCGCGTTTGTGATCCACGACCATAAGCATGCTTTCATATGCGGCCTTGAGCCCCATAAATCCATCAGCGTAAACTTCGTATGGACCGA
>JADFZC010000337.1 GCA_015232735.1 Oligoflexales bacterium
GAAATAAAAATTTATTATTATAAGGGCGACATCATCCAGAAACTCGAGCAGTATGCAAAGTCGAAAAGCCCTCTTTCGCTGGCTGATACTGATCCTGCGCCGAATTCGTCGTCAGATTCGGGGGGCGAAGGCGGCTACCTTGACGATATCCTGGGAAGGTCCGGCCAGCCGCAGGATATAACGTGGCCAAACCTCCCGTGGACATATATGACAGACGCTTCGGGACTGAGCAATACGACCACCGCCTCCTTCGGCATAAAGGGAGACCTGTTTGAAATCGTGGAGGCCGCAAACGAGACTTCCTTATCTTTCATGTATGGGGTTGGAAAACAGCTCTTTCTGGTGAAAAGATCGATCGATAAAACCTATGAGAACAATCTTATTTTCAAGACCGATCCCGTGACAGGGGAAAGAAGCCTCAATGTAGTGAAGGGTCAGGAGTTTATTGGAATGTGCGTTTACAAGTCTACAGTTGAAACCACTTTTTCCACAGCCTCTTCCCTCAAGGTGGCCGGTTCGGGCGTCTCAGGGACAATAGTCGCGGGCGACCAGCTTGCCTTCACGAGGTTTTCATCATTTTTCAACATTCAGGAGGGTGACACGCTGGACAGCCTTTCCAACATGTGTTTCGATGTCTTTTCATCCATGGTGAAAGCGCCGACGAACAAGGACCTTAACCTTGCGATACTGAACAGGCTCAACTCTCTGGGCACAGCCCTCAACGGCGATTCAATACAGGCTATAATCAAAACGGCTCTTTTCGGCGGAAGCCTGAAGAGGGTCAAGTCTGAAGGCCATCACTGGAACGTAAAAGGGGCCGATATCAAGACAGAGGGCAATAATGTGACTGTCACAGGCCGCCTTGAACACAGCACTGCGGGCTTGCTGAATAACGAAATAAATTATAACTGCAAATACGAGGACAGCGTGCAGACCAGGAGGGATTTCAGCTACAAGCGAAGGAACCTTAAAAAAGGGTGGGAGGATAACGGGCAGAACATCATAGACAAAATATGCCATGATGCCAACATTACCTTCAGACAGTATTCAAAGTGATGATGGGGCGTGAGCGGAGGATATAAGCCATGACGTTCAAAAAAAATATATTGGGATATGAGACAATGCATGCGGTTTTTATCAGCATTGCCATTTGCGCCTGCGCGCCTTTTGATATGAGAAATCCGGGCAGTTCGTATTCATCCACTATTAAGGCAAGCGACAGGACTGATGCGTCGCTGGAGAAGGCATCATACAAGGGCCCGCTTGAATTCAGGATATACCATGGCGATCTCATATCCGATCTGAAGAAGAAATTTGGCAACGACTCGAAGGTATTGACGCTTGTAAACGGCGCTCAGGATTCCATAGATGACGTCAATCAGCTGGAACCTGCGGCGATGAATTCGAACGTGGTATGGCCGACTCCCCCGAGGGCGATATATAACTCCGATACCGGAGTCGAGTTTGCCTTTTCCGTACACCTCGGATATGAGGGAAGCGTTCTGGATATAGTCAACGTGGCTGCGGTCAACACCATGACGCTGACGCAGCGCGTGGTGAAACAGCTTTTTTTGATAAAACATACGGCTCACGGGACTGAGCAGATGCTTACGACTGCCGCCATGAATAGTCCAGACGGGGAGAAGATCAGCGTCATAAAGCCCGATGTTTCGGACGGCGGGACTTATGTCGGACTGTGTGTCCATACCTTGAATTTTGAGACATCAAACAAGTTTCTTTCCTCCCTCAAGATTGCCGGAAACGGCTTCACATCCACGACGCTTTCCATTGACAAGATATCTTTGGCGGAGTGGTCGTCGTATTTCAATATCGATGATAACGATACCCTCACATCCCTGGAGAATCTCTGCAAGGAGAGTTTCACGGAAAAGGTCCGCAGGAGTCTGGCCGATGACATGAAGAAGGCCATAATAGCGAAATATGAGTTGTCTTTCGACCCGAACGGCAACACGGCGGAGGCCACCGCCGTCAACAGCATTCTTTATGGGCCCGAAACAAAGAGATTGAAATTGAAGGGACACCATTGGAACTTCAGAAAGGGTAAAATTGTAAAATCCGGCGATACGGTCACCCTTGGCGGCAGTTTCATGAGGTCGATAAGGGGACTGAGGGATGATCAGGTCAATTACTCGTGCAGCGTAAAGGATCCTTTGAACTTCGAGACCAGCGTATCCTTCATCGACAGATCCCTGCAGAAAAACTATAAGAACGCGGCAAGGGATCTTGTGAAAATGTTTTGTCATGACGCATATGTTGAATGCATCGACTATGTGGATGGCGAGTACTAGTCCCTGCCCGCAGTTTGGATTCTGATAAGGTCATTTTTTCAGAAAATTTGTACACGTTTTGAGTGAGTTCTGCCTACTGCTATTTCAATAGCAGGATTAACCTTGTTATTTTGTCTTATGCCAAATTGTCAACCCGCTCCAACCAATCGAAAACATATCTGATTTTCAAGAGACATTCTGTTCATGATTCGTTCACGTTAAAAAGATGGATTTTAGCGGCAGTTATAGGCGATAAGTAATGTGTGAAGCATGACCTAAAGGCCATGAAAATACACCCATCGCAATTAGCCCTTGAGCTGAAATCAAAAAAATACAATCAAATGGACAAGGCGAATTAAATATGAAGATTGATAACGTCATATCAAATTTAAAGAGAAGTGATAACAGCCGCGCAAAAGGCTCTTCCATGAATTTTGTGAAAATCGAAGGGGATGGCATCCTTCAATTTTGGGAGTCAGAAGCCACCCGTCCCAAGCAGTTCAAGGGAGCCGGCAACAACGGCAGGAAAGCACTCGCAGACCTGACGAAAAAAGAACTCAGGAATTGTCTTGTTCATCCATTTAAAACTTTAAAAGAAATAAGGCAGGAGCAGCTTGAGCGGATAAAATATCTTGTAAATATGGCTTACAATGAAATTCCAGTTTACAGAAAAAAATATGGTGCTATAGGCTTTACCCCGGATCAACTGAAGACCTGGGATGACTTTCAGCGGCTGCCCATAATGACCAAGGATGAATTGATAGAAGCCTTCCCCCAGTCATGCGTAAATTCACGATGGTCAATGGATGATCTATTCACTACAAGATCATTCGGCACTTCCGGAAAAACCCTTCCAATCAAGGTCAATCTTGAGTCTATCCTGAAAGACACGCTTCAAGGGGTTAGGCAGTTTTGGCTTCAAAGTGGCATGAGGTACGGTGCTGATGACATGCTGTCGATGATCTATACTGTGCCATGGTGGTTTGAAAACGTTGATGACAAGTTTGCAAGTTCCTTTATTTCAGGGATTATCCATCCGGAAAAAGTGGCTCAAATCCTGGATAACCTTAAACCGCATGTAATCTCATGCTATCCGACAACATTAAAAGGGCTTATTCCATATTGGAGCATGTGGGACAACAGCAACCTGTATCTCATAGTCGTCCACTCAGAAGGATCGACCCGGTCCGAACGTCTTTCTTGGTCAAAACAACTTGGTGTCCCAGTGCTCGACGAGTACAGCTCCGAAGAGGCGACACGCATGGCTCTTGAATGCCCTTGCGGCCACTATCATGTTTGCGAGGATTCCGTCTATCTGGAGGTTCTGGACCCGAAATCGCATACCCCTGTGCCGGATGGTCAGTCGGGGATAGCCGTTGCGACAAACCTCCTTAACGAATCGATGCCTTTTATACGTTATTTTCAGGGAGATTTTATCAGTAGACCCAAAGATCCGTCTCCATGCCTGATAGGATGGTCGCAGCTGGCAAGCATAGATGGACGTGTCAATGACAGCTTTATTAACGCCCATGGAAGAGTTGTTCCCGCAGGCGTAATTTTGGATGTGCTTTATCGCTGGCAGCATGACAACAGCATCTGCCTC
>JADFZC010000338.1 GCA_015232735.1 Oligoflexales bacterium
AACAGTTGAGGATGGTTTCTATAGCCGATCGTTTTATTCTGCAGAACTTTTTGAGCGAGCAGAGCCTCGCGCCAAAGGGCCGTCAAACCCTGGCGGTCCAGCCACTTAGGATGCAAACTCCAAAGTCTCAAAATAACACTCTACCTCAACCCCCGTGCGCCAGGTGAAAGACACTTACCCTTGCATTATCGGGAATCTCGTGGGTTCTGTAATTTTCAGATGGTACAAGGATGTCATCCACCGTTACGGTCATCATCGAAAAATCATACCGCATGGCATCGAGAAGATCCTGAACGGTCATCCCCGGCTTCCAGTCGAGTTTGTCACGGTCATTTACAATTACCATCTATTTTCCCCTGCATTCTTTCAATAACAGTTCAACAGCCGTATTGGCCTGCATATTGGCCACAATTGCGACCCGCGGCGCACAAAGTCCAATGTTCATATCGCTTTTTTCATCACCGCAAATATATATTTTCCCGGAATGCCTTACCGCAAGACTGCCGTTGTCTCCGTATCCCGCAAGTCCCGAACCGCAGATGATCGCCTTTTCAGGAAAAGCCGCACACCAGCTCTCAATCAGCCATACTTTAGATTCTGCCCTGTCGAAAGCCTCTATGAGAAGTGCGGCTTCGGAAAAAAGCCTTTTAATATCGTCAGGGGCAAGTTTTTTTTGATGGGATTTTACTTTGATGCCGGGGTTTATGGCTTTCAAGTGACAGCTGAGAGCCTCTGTTTTTGGCTTGCCTATATCGCTTTGGAAATAATGCTGGCGGTTCAGGTTTGATGCCTCCACCGTATCAAAGTCAGCGATAATTAAAGCGCCGATACCGGCTCTCGCAAGGCTGACAGCGGCATTCGAGCCAAGGCCGCCGCATCCTGCGACAGCTATGGTGGCTTTTTGCAGGACCTCAGTGGAACCCTTCACATTGCGTTCGAATATCATGTCAGACACCTCATTGTTTTTCAAACAGATGCATTGTTACTGAAGATCCTTCACAACAGCCACGATTTCAGGAAGATCTATTCCCAGTCTTTTCAGTGTTTCGATCCTCGGGACCCCTTCTTTGTTCCATCCGCGTTTCAAATATGCCGCATCCTGAACCTTATCATATTGCGACATACGGTAATCGCGAACAATTTTCATCTTCTCCTCAGTTGATTTTCCGGAAGGGTCTATCCCGATGGCATCCCTCATCTGCCTGTCGTAATAGCGATCCGCTCTTGATTCATATTCCTTTATTGTGACGGGGCCGACCGCACGATACGGAGGAATGTCATCACTTCTTGAGCCCTTGCCTAACATCAGATTCATGACTTTCTGGAGATTGAAAACCCTGGCTGACTGGTCCAGCATTTTCTGTTCGTCCAGCCTGATTCCGGTCATGCCTTCAAAAAACTTCCAGTAGTTCTCCACATGCTCCGGTATTTTTGCCCTTTCCTTTGGCGGATGCCTGGCATTGTCCGCGGGGCAGATGTCGTTCCAGACTATTTTGCACAATCCGAGAAGCCCGAACCAGGTGCGGAACAGTGGATAGTAGTACAGTGCTTCAGCCTTGTCCTCAAATGAAGGCATCAGGTTGTTGATCTGATCGTTGAATATAAGCCAGGCCTCGTCGTGCTGCGGGCCCTTGAGCGCCATGGCGTAACCGGCCTGCTGTGCAAGCGATTCCTTGGAAACGTATTCGGAGAATTCGAGACCTTTCACCTCCATTCCAATATCCCGCATGAAACCGGCCTTGTCCGGACGGCGTTTGGACCATTTTTCCTTCAACCACCTGATTCCCTGTCCAACCTCGACGCCAAAGCCCTCTCCTCTTGCCATCTCATGCAGTATCTCAAGGGTTTCATTGCAGGCTCCGAAGTTCAGTTTTTTACCACCGGTATCTTTGGCAGTGATGATCCCCTCTTCAAAACACTCCATGACAAAGGCCATGCAGGTGGCCACGGAAATTGTATCGATTCCATATGTATCGCAGTAAAAGTTGAATTCAACCACGAAATCAGCATCGAAACATCCCATATTGGAGCTGCCGGCTGCCGTTTCATATTCAGGACCGTCGACGCACACCTTTTGCCCCTTGTAAGGACCTGTTTTTAGTTCAAATCCATCCACCGCCTTTGCACAGGCCATGGAACAGCCCTTCCAGCAGCCGTCCGGCTGACCCTGGGTGAAATAGTTATTTTTAAGTTCCTTTGCATCTATCCTGAAGGCTTCATCATGGCAACCATACTGGAAGTTTTTAACCGGCAGAAGATCATAGGCGTTCATGACACCAACAATGTTGGCCGTTCCCACTTCGCGCATCCTGAACTGTTTTTGATCCAAAGTGGCCATTTCCGCGTTTACCTTCATCCCGTGGTTTCGAATCATAACTGGATCCACAGGTCTGTTCAGATCGTCCAGTATCTCTATCGCCCCGGTCGGGCATACATAGGCGCAGGAGGTACAGCCCACACAGTGCGGGTCGACTTCCCCAAACGGCATTGTCATGTGCCGTCTTATCCCCCGTCCGGCATAATCAATGATATTTTCCTGGATGAACTGCTCGCAGGCCTTAACACATCGGCCGCAAAGAATGCAGGCTTTTGGATTTTCATCCGTAAGTTCGCTTTGAAATCTTGTCTTCCTGACTCCGCACTGCTCAGCCAGCTGTCTGACGGCAGGGACGTTCGGCCAGCGGCCAAGATACATCTCGGCAAGGATCTTTCTGTTTTTGAGGACTTTCTCACACTCGGTGGAGACGCTGATTTCGCTCCTTACGGGGAAATTGCATGCCGTTACAAGTTTTTTCCTTCCCTTTTCCTCAACTTCGACAAGGCAAAGCCGGCAGCTGCCCGTAGGAGTCAAATCCTTGTGGTGGCAAAGGGTGGGAATCTGAATACCGGCATCCCTTACGGCCTGAAGCAGGAATGTGTCCCTTGTTACCTGGACGATTTTTTTGTCGATGGTGATTTCAATCTTGTTTGCAGTCATTACCGTACCTCCACAGCATCATATTTGCATGTCTCACCGCAAATCCCGCACTTGATGCATTTGTCCTGGCTTATGACATGCCTCTTTTTCCGTTCGCCGCTGATGGCGTTTGCCGGACAGGGTTTAACGCAGGCCATACAACCGGTACAGCCTTCGTTTATGCTATAGCTGATTAGTTCCCTGCAGACGCCCGCAGGACATTTCCTGTCGTGGATGTGCTGCTCATATTCTCCCTTGAAGAAGCGAAGGGTGCTAAGAACAGGATTGGCGGCTGTCGCTCCGAGCTGGCACATGCTGGCTTCCGTCAGGCTTGCCGACAGATCCTCAAGAATGCCTATATCCGCTGCCTCACCCTTTCCCTCGCAGATTCTGGTAAGAACATTGTACATTATATGGAGACCCTCGCGGCAGGAAGTGCATTTTCCGCAGGATTCGTTCATAAGGAAACGTGTGAAATAACGGGCAACGTCCACCATGCATTTTTTCTCATCCATGACGATCATGCCGCCAGATCCCATCATGGAACCAGCCCTGTCAAGGGAATCAAAATCGATGGGCATATCCAGCATGCCTTCGGGAATGCATCCACCTGAAGGTCCGCCCGTCTGAACAGCCTTGAACCTGCGGCCCTTCGGTATGCCTCCCCCTACATCCTCAATTATCTCGCGCAGGGTTATGCCCATCGGCACCTCCACAAGCCCCGTATTCCTGATGTCGCCGACCAGAGAAAAAACCTTCGTCCCGGAGGAGCCTCCCCATGGGTTTTTACTGACATCCCCTGTCCCTTTCGATGCGAACCATGAGCCACCCTTGTTTATTATGACTGGAATATTGGCCCAGGTTTCAACGTTGTTAAGGATCGTCGGCCTATTCCGGAAACCATACTCGACGCTTCTCACATATTTTGCCCG
>JADFZC010000339.1 GCA_015232735.1 Oligoflexales bacterium
GCATTTTCATAACTTATCGACAGATTTGTTTTCTTAAAGCGAATCTCCATGTAGTCATGATAATCATCGTAAGGAATCGGCTGAAAATGGATATGCGTCCCCCAGCTGGCAAAAGGGGCCTTTGGCCTTGCGAACAGGTTGGCCAAAAGATGTTGTTTCGATCCTATTATGATGACAGGCGTTTCAGGATCGAGATTCTGAAGCTCCCCCCGTAACAGGGCGTCCGCCTCCGCAGTTCCATGAATGTCCTGAAACTCATCGAATACAAGAAGAGATTTCACTTTTTGCGACAATAGCTTGATGTGTCTGATAATTTCGACAAAATGCATGGAAGCCTGCACGGGAGAGAATGAAAGTGAAAGCTGAGGCGAACCTTGATCGTCAAGCTCCAGCGTTGGCCTTAATTTTTTCAAAATGGAAAGCATAGATTGAAAAAGAGACTTCATCTTGAAGGACCTGTTATACGCTTCGCTGAATGCCAGGGTCATGCGCTCTGAGATGTTGGCCAGTGTCTTGACACCCATGAGATCGACATAGAAATAGAAGCCATCCTTATGCTCCATCAGCCAACGTTTGGCGATAACATTTCTGACGATCGAGGTCTTTCCGGTATTCCGCTTGCCATAGACCAAAAGCTTCGAACCATTCTCCACCCCTTTCCACAGATTTTCCCGCTCCACTTGCTGATTGCAAATCTGCCCTTCATCAAGCAGAGTGTTGTAAAAGAATAATTTCTCTCCCATATCATTTACTCCTCAGACAACCTCCATGATACAATTGGTATTATACGATAAGTTTAATATGAATATCAACAGCAATCCTATGCCCTCAACATATATTGTAAATATTACAAGCAGATATATTATTTTACTTATAGTATGATACTGATAGTATTATAAATCAATGCCGCCAGGTTTAAGGACCGGAAAAATGTCATTGGGAGGAAATCTGTAAGATTCCATAATATAATGCTATAATCAGTCCATGGTGCTAAAGCACCGCGGATGTATCCTCCATGGCATAAGAGAAGGATTTAAAATGAAACTAGGCACAAAAATTTTCCTGGGATTTTCAAGCGTGATTTCGTTGTCAGCAATCATAGGACTTTTCTCGTGGATAGCCCAGATCAGCTATGAAAACAGCTTTGAAAGCTCCCAAACTTCGGCATTTCTGGGAATCGGGATAGCAAAAATGAGGCAGCAGGAAAAGAACTTTCAGCTAAGAGGTTTTGCCTTATACGGCAATGACAAGGAGAATGCCTATGAAAAATGGGAAAAGCTGGCAAAACAGCAAATTGGTCTTTTGACAGAACTTACCTCAGAAGGCGCGTCTTCCAAAACAGAAGATCTTCAAAAGAGTTTTACAGCCTATAAGAACGCATTTATCAGCTATGTCGATCTGTACAAAAAAAACAACGATATCTTTCTGGTATGGAGAGAGATAGGAAACGGTTTCAACACTGAAGTTGCGACAATTCGCAAAAACGTCGTACGAGGCGACGGGACGTACATTGTTTCAGATGAACTGGAAACGGCATTTGTCCTTATGCGGGTCGCCGCCCTGTATTATCTTAAGGAAGGCACACCGGAATCCTGGACTAGATTCGAGCAGTCTATGAAAAATGTGGAAAACAAGACCGCCTCGCTCGTCACAAGTTCCGACAAAAATGAACGGGCCAGAGGAAACGCCATGAAGATCTCCGCTTATATCAAAACTTATGTTGAAAGCGCGCTTAAATACCGGGAGACCGATCTGGCCAAGTTTGCCAGAGAAAAGGATATGATCGATGCTTCACGTGACTTTGAAAATCTGACCGGATCGCTCATCGAAGAGCAAAGCCGCAAATTTGCTCTTACAAAACAAATCGGCTACTCCTCGATGATTTTCGTCCTTCTGCTTACGATGGCCATCGGATTTATGATAGCCGGTTACCTTACGCGTTCCATCAGCTCCGTTACAAGCAGGGCCGTTGCACGCCTGAATGATACGGCATATCAAATCACCGCGGCGGTTGACCTTCTTGCCGAGTCATCCGACTCGCTGGCAAAAGCATCTGGCAATCAGGCAAGTTCCATCGAAGAAACATCTGCCTCCATGGAGGAATTCTCATCCATGGTCAAGCGCAACACCGTGAACACGCAGGAAGTCAACAAACTGGCACAGGAATCGAAACAGGCGGCCGATTCAGGCGATACGGAGATTCAGGCGCTCATCTCCGCCATGAGCGGAATTGTTACAAGCAGCAAGAAAATCGAGGATATCATCAATGTCATAGAAGATATCACGTTCCAAACCAACCTTCTTGCCCTGAACGCCGCGGTTGAGGCTGCGCGGGCAGGCGATCACGGAAAGGGGTTTGCTGTTGTGGCTGATGCCGTGCGCGACCTTGCACAGCGAAGCTCCTCAGCGGCAAGAGAAATAACGACAATCATCAAGGAGAGCGTTCTTCAGTCAGACAGCGGCGCAAAGATTGCCGTCAAGTCGGGTGAAAGCCTGAAGGAAATAGTGGGTGCAGCCAAAAAGGTCGCCAGCCTGGCAGGTGAAATCGCCAGCGCCAATCAAGAGCAGGCGCAAGGAATCGTTCAAATCACGCAGGCAATAACCCAAATCGATCAATCCACACAAAGCAATGCCTCAACTTCAGAAAAAGTGGCACAGACAAGCAGGGAACTTAAAGTTCAAACCGAATCTCTCAACCTTCTCGTAGATGACCTGGCGGCTATGATATCCGGCAAGTCACGCACATCACACAAAAATCAAATTCAAAATTAATAAATATAATTCACCTTGTTCGGTATTCTCGCGGGTTTTGTCATCTGCATATTTTTATAGCCAAAGCTCACGGCATACATCGGCTTGTAACCCTGAGGTATCGATAGATCCTTTATATATTCATCAACGTCGGGTGAATTGAAAATAAGGGTTGCCATCCCTATAATACATGAACCGATACCTAGGGACTCGGCTGCAAGGCACATGTTTTCCGTCGCCAGGGCGCAATTTATTTGAGTATAGGCATCATCCTTCAACCCGGAGACCACGACGATTGTCGGCGCGGCATAAAAAATGCTGAAATTTTCATTTCCGTTATGCCTTTCCAGATACCTTTGCCTTGCAGGGGTGGGCAAAACCTCCTTGATCCTCGTGTTCATCTTTTCGATAAGTCCCTTGTTTTGCACCACTGTAAAATGCCAGCCCTGAGAATTAAGCGCACTCGGGGCATTTAGTCCGCAGTCGATAATGGTGGAAACATCTTCCTCCTTCAATTGCTCCGGCTTGAAGGCCCTCATGCTTCTTCTGCTGTAAATAGTTTTGATCGTCTCGTTCATATTGTTCTCCTGCCTTTCTGGATATTTTGCATGGATTATCAAAAAAAAGTCCGTATAACAAACCTATAGAACATGCATACAGACTGTAAGTCAACAATATTAATATCCTATAAATATATAAGCGGCGGAACCTTTGCCTTCCTGCCGGAAATCCTTATCACCCGGCTTATCAGTTCCTCTTCCATACCTGCTATGATCCTGTCATCCTTGCTGTTGTAGTAAACCGTAAGAAGCGGATCCCCCGCCCTGACCCTGTCGCCAAGTTTCTTATGAAAAACAAACCCCGTGCCGTGATCGATCCTGTCGCTCTTGTCCCGTCTACCTCCCCCGAGATCCACGCATAAAAATCCGATCCTCTCGACATCGAACCCGGCCACATACCCGGACGACCTGCTCAGGATCCGCCTCTTCTCAGATGCCATGGGAAGAAGACCGTAGTCTTCTATCACCCTTCCATCTCCTCCCTGAGACACGACAAGTTCCCTGAATTTGTCAAGGGCGCGCCCCGATTCGAGGATGGCCTTCGAGCGTTTTCTGCCATCAGTCAAGG
>JADFZC010000340.1 GCA_015232735.1 Oligoflexales bacterium
TAATGCCATCACGGTTTGAGAATAATCTAAAAACAGTTACAAGCAGACTTATTCGAAAAGAATATGCTGAACACATGAGAAAGTTTTACTGGAAACCACTCTTATGGACTAGAGCCTACTGTATTATCACAGCAGGGGGCGCACCATTGGAAACACTCAAGAAATATATTGAGAATCAATCGGAACCAAAAGAATGATGCGAAGGCCAGCGGCAATTCATCTCCCTCCAATACTCCTTCACCTCGTTCCTCGGTTCAGTCCGTTTCTGGAGGGAGATGAATTGCCGAAGAGTGTTAAATAGTCGCTGGCGCGAAGCGCCAGCAGACGTATCCTGGCGGGCGCAGCCCGCATAGGATCTGGTTATAACATGCTGATATTTCGTGGCAAAACCTTCGCATCTCTGCTTTCGCATTTCTGCTCAAAATCTCCCATATTCAATCAAAAATGTTTTTTAAGGGAATTCTTTTTACAATGTACAGTCCCTATACAATACTTCCCGAAACAATTCCTTGTATTTACAAGTAATTATCTTTTGCCTAACGAATGGCACATTACTTGCAAAAGCAACACCGCTTACCTTGAGGGAGAAAGGAAAGGGCTAAAAAATGAACAACAACTTTGCAAGCAATATATCAGTACTCACCGTCAGCGAACATTCTCATATAAACGGCCTGACTGCTGAATGGAAAGAATATATTGACAAAAAAAATAAAGATTCAAAAATCGAAGCCCTTGCCGAATGGTTCCGTGACTTCCCGCAAAACTATAAGACATTCAAGGATAACTTCTCGCTGACATATCTGGGAGACCTTATAATAAAAGCATTTAGAGGACTTCTGGAACAGTTGAGGACCGTTGAATTTAAAAAATACCTGTCATTCGGATACTGGACAGGGGTTAAAACAAAAATCAACGACACTATTAAAAATACAAATGTTATCCTGGAATCCAAAACCATAGAAAGTTTTGGAATTCAGGAAGAATACAAAGACTATCTCAATGAGATGCCTTCAAAAAAGAAAAGAGGTCTGATCGCTCTTGGAATACTTCTGATTACTTTACTGATAATTTCCACTTTGGCAACATTTGCCCCGAAAAAAGGAAAAACCATAACTACGCCGTCACAAATAAACACCACTGTGACAAACAATGTGGCAACCGAGTCTGAATCAGGCGAAAAACGGATTAAAAGCAAAGTATTAAGAAAAGAAGCCACACAAGAGAACAAAGCCGGCAACACCGCCGCAGTGACTCAACAAAAACCAAAAAAAGCCACCGAAGAAAAACCAGTCGCAAAATCCAAAATTAAAAATGGCACGAAGGTGAAGAAGAATACAAGGAATCATGCATCGTCAGCAAACAAATGAAAATCAAAATCGGGAAAAAACCCACCAAAGACCCTCTATTTGCCCTTGACTAAACCCTAATATGATTTAGGCTAATAGATGAAAATCTCTTTCTTGGCACTCGATGGTGAGAGAGCGGCTTAAAGGATATTAATTGGACTATGAATTCATATAATTATATAAATGATGGAGTATATGTTGACTTTCCGTTTGAAGGTATCTTCTCAGATCCGCTTTCTGTTGCAGCTGAATTCAAGCCAAGCTGGCTGATAAAAGAGCACAAAGGTTATGTAACAATCAATATCAATCTCCCAGAGGTTGAGACAGGAGATATTAACATCGAAAGCAGGAATCATACACTTTTAATTTCGATAAACAACGCCCAGTCAAGAAAATCGGGTGAATCAAATGATCGAACTTTCAAGCTCAGCAAACCTATCCAAAGAGAGTTTCAACTTGCAAAACACCTGGATGCTGAACGTTTTCAGACTAGTTACGAAGACGACATCCTGGAAATAAGAATCCCAATTATACAGATTCAAGATTCAACTATGATATAATATTCCCGCTAAAACCCATATCACAGACTTTGGTGAAAGAAAGAATACCATGAAGACCAAAAGCGAAATAGTCAAAAACTGGCTGCCACGATATACGGGAACTTCAGCAAGTGAATTTGGGGAATATATTCTTCTGACGAATTTTTCAGATTATCTGCATAGATTTTCAAAAAAATTTGGTCAGCCCATCCAGGGCGCTGACAGACCTATGCCAACATGTTCCAATGGCAATAACCTGACCATGATAAACTTCGGCATGGGATCAGCCAATGCAGCAACAATCATGGATCTGCTGAGCGCAATATCCCCAAAGGGGGTTCTTTTCCTGGGGAAATGCGGAGGACTGAAAACCACTACTGAAATAGGTCACTTTATTCTCCCGATTGCCGCGATCAGAGGCGAGGGGACATCCGATGATTATCTTCCCCCCGAGGTACCCGCCCTGCCTTCATTCAAGCTTCACAAATTTGTCTCTGAGAAAATCATTGAGGCAGGAGTTGATTACAGGACCGGCGTTGTATATACAACGAACAGACGCGTTTGGGAACATGACTACGAATTCAAACAAAAACTGATACGCCTCAGGGCAATCGCAATAGATATGGAAACTGCAACGCTTTTCACAGTAGGCCTTCATAATGAAATATCGAGAGGCGCGCTGCTTCTTGTCTCTGACGTCCCTATGACCCCTGATGGAGTCAAGACTGAAGAAAGCGACAAGCAAGTCAGCAATAAATACGTTGATCTTCATATTGATATCGGCATTGAGGCAATGTCAGAAATAAAGGACAAGGGAGAACAGATCAAACATTTCAGATACTGACCTTCCTTCAAATAATTTCAATCCTGAACATATCTTTCGATCTTCCAATTTTATTTACTTTTTTTTTGCCAGAGGCTAATAGTAAATCTTTACATAATCAAACCTGAAAGGCTGATGAATATGACTATGAAAAATGCTATTCTTGTGGGCGATATCGGCGGAACAAAAATAAAAATGGCACTTGTCAGCAGGGACGAATTCCCGCATATCCTTGCAACAAAAGAATATCAAAGTTCAAAATATGCCAATTTCACCGAAATCATCAAAGCCTTCAGGGAGGAATTCCCTCATACCCCCTTTTCAGCATCGATCGGCTGCGCGGGCCCGGTGGAAAAGGGCGTAAGCAAAGTGACCAACCTGCCATGGACCGTCGATGTAAAAGATCTGATCAGCCTTGGATATCAGAAATCGTGGCTCCTCAATGATCTTTTCGCACACGCCCACGGGCTTTGCGCTTTGGAAAAAGATGGAATTCTCACAATTCAAAAAGGTGAAATAAAAGAGGGGAACCGAGCACTCATTGCCGCAGGCACAGGACTTGGAGAAAGCATACTTCTTTTCAATAATGGATCATGGATTCCGTCCGCTTCAGAAGGAGGCCATACAAACTTCGGCCCTTCAAATGAAACAGAAATAGAGCTTTTAAGATTCCTAATGCAGCAATATGACCATGTAAGCTGGGAAAGAGTTGTTTCCGGCAGATTCGGTTTCTTGAACATAGTAAAGTTTTTAATCAGCAGCGGCCGTTATCAGGTCGATATGGCATTCAGGAAAAAAATTGAAGAGGAAAATGATATTGGAGAATTCATCTTCGAATCTGCGGAAAAGGGTTTGGAAATTTCCGTCTGCGCGATGAAAATTTTTTCAAGGCTTTATGGCTGCGAAGCTGGAGACCTGGCACTTAAAGCTCTCGCCGTGGGAGGGGTCTATGTAGGAGGCGGTATTGCCTCGAAAATTCTCCCGTGGATCAAAGAACATGGTTTTTTGGAGGGCTTCAATTCAAAAGGACGATTCAAGGGGATGATGGAAAAAATGCCTGTTCATATAGTTGTCGATAAAGAAGTAGCTCTTAAAGGAGCGGCGGTTGTTGCCACGAACCAAATATAAAGAAAGAAACGACAACGGCTTCAAAGTACTTCAT
>JADFZC010000341.1 GCA_015232735.1 Oligoflexales bacterium
AATATCAGAAGAATTTCTGGAAATTCCAAAAAAAGCAAAAAACCAGATTGTATCGATAGTACAATAAATTAAAATAAAAGAACAATATGAATATTATTGCATTTATACCAAACATTTATTGATTGGTAATATCACCCATGGTACATTCTGACTGGACGGCCAGTTAAAATTCTGGTTTTGATAATTTTCAAGGACTGGATACCTGAATATGAATCTCATTAAGAAAACATTTTTGGCAGTTTTTTTATTGTCCATTGTAATTGCGTCCATTGCCTTGTTCCGAGCGGGAAATGCAGGTTCTTTTGGAAGTCAGGAAAGCGACTTGGATGGTGGAAAAATATCTGAATCAACCGTTTGGGCCAGTGTAAAAAAATTCCCCCAAAAAGATGATGAGACGAAAAACATCTCTCTCCCCAAAGGCTCTGAAAATGACCTGGCGGTCGATAGTGAAGGAAGAATAGCAAAGGAATTGATTCCCATCGATGGCGAAATTTTCAAGAATGAAAATGTCAAATTTTCTGATGAAGCCGGTCTCAGCACCGGTCTGTCGTGGACCAAAGAAGGAGGACAGTGGGCAAAGAAAGCTGCGCGCGATGAAGACCGAATTTCTGAATTGACCCGTCTTCTTGGAAAAATGGAAAAATTGTCATATCTGCGGGAAGATAATTTCCGAAAGAGCAACTCTTCAAGCGATATCTTCCGTACTGTTTTCTACGAGCAATACTACAAGGGATTTAGGGTCGATGGAGGATTTTTTTCGATCCAAACGGAGTTAGGTTCGGACTATTTTTATAAAGCGGAGGCTGAATTATTTCTGAAACCGGGTCAGAAGCTGCCTGATGTTTTACCGGATATGCCAATGGAGGATGTAGGAAAATCCGTATTTCAGACAGTCAGAGAGCATGGCTATAAAAAATACGATCAGATGAAAACAGAAGAACTGTGGTCAGAAGGTCATCTTGTCTTCAGGGTTCAAGTTACGGTGGACGGCGGATTTTTGATCATGGATTTTGACCGCCTGAATTTTTCGGGGAAACCGCTTAAAACGGCGTTCAAGGGTTTTGTCACATAGAAGCCCTTATTATTTTAGTTTCAATGTCAGTGAGGAGAATGATATGTCGATTTTATCAAATTTCAGGTTTAAATATTTATGCGCTTTTTTCATTGGCGCCGCTGTAGGCCCTGTTTGCTTCGCAGCGCCCACACTGAAGGCAAAAGTATATCCTATCTATGAAGTCCCGGATAATGACGACAGCACCGTAATGTCAAAGATAGAAGTGGATTTCAAGGATTTGAACGCATCGTATCAATATCGGTCTCTGAATAATTCAGAATGGAAGAGCCAGGAGATGGATTTTGGCAGGGAAGAGGGCTTTTATGGAGTTCACCTTGGAGGACGTTATGTCAATGTCACGATTCATCCGGAGGCCTTTAATAACCTCAGTTTCAGTTTTGACAAATTGGAGGCTCCTTTCCGTCACTACTATGGGTTTTATCCTTATTGGGGAAAACCGATTCTTGATTCGGACCTGACCAGCGTTTCCTCAGACAGAGCTTATATGAGTTATGACGGAGCCGATATTCACAGCTTTACCGATTATATTAATTCAGGGTTCGATGAAATTCAGGTCTATTATGCGGTAGGCCGGTTCATGGAGAACCTGACAAAGATGGGATTGGGCAGGAATGCGGGAGAGATAAAGCAGTTTACAGCCTACCTTTTCGATCCGAGCATCAGCATGAGAAATAACGCTTTTTATCTGGCAGGCAGCATAAATCTGACAACCTACTCAAAGGGACAGCCTAACAAAGCAAGGGACAACATGACCATATGGCATGAACTTGGCCACGGAATTCACAGCCGCCTTATGCCTATACATGAGAATCGAGAATTAGGGGAAGGGATAGGCGACTTTCTGGCCAAGCTTGTCGAATATGTCCAAATACATGATGGACTCGTAAGCCAGGATTATCCAGGCAGGGAAAATGCGAGGATCTATAATGACATGCTGTTTAATACCTCAAATGAATTTCATGATGGAGGAGAGTCATATGGCGGACACCTGAGCGATATTCTCGAACAAAGCCTTGCGGCCGAGTCGTCTATCGGGATGAAAAGGGAAGTTTTGACAAAAGTCGGGGACCTTGTTCTGGATGCTTTGAGGTTTTGTGGAAACCAGAAAGCTAAAACTGCCGAAAAATGGCTTTCGTGCCTTCTTGATTCCGATGCGAAATCATCATATGCAACGCCTGCTTTCGGACGTGCGGATGGAGAATTCAGAGATGTCATCCTGGAAACTGCCAAAGCCAGAAATCTTTATCAGGATGGCGGAAGCAATCAGTTTTTATTGACGTATGATGGCAAAAAAGTAGGAAATGGTGAGCCGGGAGACAGGTACAACCCAATTTTGGTAACGGACTCGCAGAACACCTATCGTGTTGCCGTTAACATAAAATCCGGGACAAAATCCGCATGGCAATACCCCATGAAACTTGAAGTCACATTTGACGGGGGACCTTTGCAGGGCAGCGCCAACTGGAAAGATGAGTCTCAGGGATATGTTTATACCATCACAAATGATGTTTCTGGGGCGGTGGATCTCACGGCTTTTAATTCCTGCTCGGCAAAAAACGAGGAGTATGGATGCAGTGATTATGCCTATTTCAAACTGATTGACAGCAGAGGCAAGGTAGTGGCAAAAAACCGCTTCTATGTCAAGATCAAGCAATAGTGCGGAGTATTATGCC
Source organism: Oligoflexales bacterium (assembly GCA_015232735.1). The sequence goes on from JADFZC010000341.1 coordinate 2,749, forward strand.
TGGAACTGATTCTATTCAACACAGATCAGTGCAAAGTAAGTTGCGGGATTGTTGCTCATGGTAACATTTGAACAGCTGTATTGAAAGCTACCTTCGGTTGAAAGGTAGTACGCGCCACGTTTTGATGGTGCAGTTATAGTAACACTTATGTCGGTATAGGTTTTTCCGGGTGCGTTGCCTCGAATGAACTGACTGCATTTGCTCCACGATTGACCCATCCAGCCTATGTAAAATTGCTGTATACAGCCTGGGCAGTAATCGTTCGCATGGACATTAAGGTCGTAGATCAAGCTAAATGAAGCTCCGGGAGATGTCTTTAAAAGCGTACGCGCTTCTCCTGCAAGCCGGATATTCTTTATCTCTGCATCAAGAGGCCAGATTGTGGGAGCCGGGACGTCAGAAGCTCCTATATTGCATACTGAAGCATTTTGATAAACTATGCTTGTGCCTACGCAGGGATTTCCATTACCTCCCGCATTCTGGGAGTTGGATACTGAGCATGCCCGGGGTTGAATAGAGGCGGATTCAGTTTTGCCACTTTTTTCAGAGACAAAATTTATGTTTGAATTTTTTACGGCACTGATTATCGATTCAGGATCTGAACCCCTGTAGATAATTGTAAATGGATTGTCCGTCGAATCCTTGTCAATGATGACCTCGCAGGTGGCGCTTGTGTCTTTGGGAAGAGCGGGTTCTAGTTTATAGGAATCAGCGACGTCACTTGGATCCAATTTTTTTCCGTCCTTATCTTTCAAACCGCAGGTGATTCGGCTTTCAAGCATGTCCGGCGAGGGGGTCGTCGGATTTGAACAGACCAGAAAAATACCCGTAATTACAGTTGGTTTAGAGACGGGTGGTTCGGTATCGGGGTCATTGCCCTGATCGGACGGTTCGGCGCTAGTCCTTGAAACCTTGGTTTGATCCCTTGTACAAGAGATTTGAAATAAAAATATTGAGATTAAAGGCAATAAATATTTCATACCCGACCCTGAAAAATGTCAAATCATTTAATAAGGTAATATTTATATTTTCCTCTTACTATTTTATCGGAAAAGGTTGAAGGTATCTTGAAAAGCGGGAATTTATGCCATAAATACCATTAATTAGTCGCT
>JADFZC010000342.1 GCA_015232735.1 Oligoflexales bacterium
CCAAAATAATCGGATCATAATGGCTACGGATGTTAAGGAAAAATCTTACATTTAGGGTACTACAGGTATGCGTGAAACTGGCTGCGCAGGCCTGTAGGAAATCAGGCACCCTGATCGGCCTCAGTTTGAGTTCGGATTTTGCAATGGACAGTTTCTGGAAATCGAGCAGCTGAGTAACCAGACGAAAAAGCCTTTTGGAATTTGCCGCCGCAATTTTAAGCCCCTGGTCTTCAGGATAGGTTTTCGCGGCAGTCTCAAGCGGGTTCATAATCAATGTAAGCGGAGTTCTCAGTTCATGCGATATGCTCTGAAAAAAATGGGTTTTCTGCTGGTCCACCTCCTGAAATCTGTTATTGGCCGCCTCGAGTTTTTTAATTTGATCTATCAGTCTGTCCTGTAACGTTTTCAAATCAAAACGCATTTTTTCAAATGAGGAGGTGAGAGAACCGAATTCATCATTCGAATCTGGTTCTATCTTATTATTTAAATTCCCATCCGCTATTGATTTGGCGGCATCCTCCAGCTTCATAATTTTCGATATAACCTGAAACCGTAAGGATAAGAAAAGGAAAAGGATAATGATCGCTCCAAAAATGACATTTGATGCCGCAAGTCTCGTCGCGGCTGCCTTCGCTTTTGATCGTGCATCTGCAAGGGAATAATCAACGATGAGATGTCCTGCAAATTTCTCCGCAAACGCCTTGTCATGACCAGACCATAAGGTAGCCGAGATCCGGCGCGTATCATCGTCGATGGCTGTGAAAAGGAGCCGGTCAGATGGACTTCCGCTGTATGGCTTCAAGGGGCTGGCAAGACTATCCCTTGGAGCTGCAAGCACGGTATCTGCTGACGGCTCCCCGATTTTCTGCCTCAACCCACCGTCATCATTCTTATTTTTCCCAACAAAGCCGGAAAACAGCTCCCCGTTGCTAGTTACAAGCTGGGCTCTTTTTACACCGGAGGATTTGACGAGTTCCAAAAGTCCGAAGTTGGCCGCATTCAGATCATGGTTCCAGAGCGCATCTTCATATGTTTTCAGGGTATTTTCGACAAGAACGGAATGAAACTCGTATTCAATGAGTTCGTTTCTGTCTATCTGGTGACGCACTTCTATGTAGCTGCTAATGCTGCAAAAAGCGAACACAATAGCCGTTAACGTAAGAAGCATTTTTTTCTGCAGTTTCATAAAGTCACCGAAACGTTCGTAGATGGGACATTGCGCTCACAGCTCATGTTCTTGCCAGAAACTTGTTTTCAGGTTTTTTAAACCTTGAAAACGATAAGTAAACCCGGCACTGAAGGATCGTGTGTGAAAAGAATTTGGTACAATATCCTCTTTTGTCTCATATGAATATTTTACCTCATGAGAATCGATGGAGAGGATTGAGGAGGCTGAGGGCACCATAAATTTATTGCCTACTCTTTTTTTCTGAATGTTGCAAAGACACAAATATTTACAATAATTGCGAATAAATATGTGCAAAAAACACCTGAATATCCATTAAGATGCCGTCACGTTTTCAACATACAGCAAAAACCTGTGTGAGTGACTGTGGTGCCAAATGGGTGGTCGCAAAATGCAGAAATCAGTTGGTGGCGCTTAAGGCGCCAGCGACTGATCAATTGGAATATGCGGTCGCACTTTGGTTTTCCGGTATGAGGGTATCAAATGAAACCCCTATCGGATAAGCTACAGTTGATTTGTAGCCTTCCACAATAACGTACGAAACCTGCCAGTCCGCTCCGGCTCCCCCGCCTCTGTTATATAATGTTATTTTGTGGATATCATTCAGGCAAATCCCTGTCTTAATGAATTTATCGATTTGTCCCCTCTCAAAATCGTTCACGCCTGGATTGTCCAGATTTCTAAATGCGAGGGATCTTCCATCCTTGTTGAACAATTCGATATCTATTTGTGCATCAGTGCCCGCGAATTCTTCATCACCTGTCTTGATTTCCAGGGTATACCGGCATTGTTCATTTGGAGGGCCAGGCGGTATGGGCGGTTGGGGCGGCTTATTACTGTTAAGCTTCTGGTTGATCATGTTTTCAGTTTTTGGACCGGCAATTCCATCCGGGTTCAATCCGTTATTGCTCTGAAAAAGTCTCACCGCCTCTTCAGTCTTTGGGCCGTATTTCCCATCCACTTTGTTTGAACCAAAGGCCCCTATGTCGCGAAGCGCCGATTGCAGGTCAGACACCAACGTGCCTTGAGAGCCTCTTTTAAGAATTTGACCTTCGAGACTCAGTCTTTTACCGTCATAAAAGTTATACTCATCGGCATACAGACGATCATCCGTTGTATCCAAAGTGTCAAAGAACACTCTCAGATATTCGTAATTCATCTTAAATTCGTTGCGGAACCTGTAGTACAGATGTTGCTTTTTCTCCGGAGTCTCATATCCGGCGGTGATGAAATAGGATCCATCTGCGAAATTTTGCGATTCAATCTTCAGGGGTTTAAAATCTGTCCAATCAATCCCGTCAGGGCTTGTTGACACCTGCAGAGAATCAGCCGGCTCAGCAGATTCCCAAACAACCTTCAGCAAAATAAAACCCTGGCTTGCCTTGAATACCCTGCTGCCGTCCGCACCGGACAGATCAATATCACGAATGAAGTTCTCCCGGTCGCTCGGCACATCATCGGCAAAAAGCAGCCCATGCTGCAGTGCCAAAGTCAGTAACGCAGAAATGAAAAATCGGCTTGTTTTCATAATTATCCTCCATGAAAAATTATCGTTGGCACCCTTGACCATCACCTTGACAGCCATGAGCTATGCTATTCATCCCTTTTGTTTTGCAGCATCAATTTCTTCCCTTATGATCTCTTCAAACCGCTCCATCGGGGTCACCCCGGAAAGTGCGCGCCCATTGACGAAAAACGCTGGAATTCCCGTAACCCCCAGGTCATGAGCGACCTTGATCTGTTCATCTATAATCCTATTGAACTTTTCCGACGAGGAAAAACATGCTTCGAATTTGCCCTTTTCAAGATCGATCTGCAGCGCGTATCTTGCAAGATCATCTTTGGAAAGAGAAGCCTGGTTGAAAAAAATCTTCTCATGCATATGCCAGAACTTCTTCTGTTCTGCGGCGCACATCACGGCAGCTATCGAAGGACGCGCGTCCTTATGGGACTCAAGAGGAAAATATCGCGTTATCCAGCGGATGCTGCCTTTATATTTATCGAGAAGCTTTTTGGCAGTCAAAATGGTACCGGCACAGAAGGGGCTTTGATAGTCAACGTATTCAACTATCGTAACCGGGCATTTGTCGCCCTCACATTTGGCGGGGCTTACATCGTCCGGCGAAGATCCATAGCGGACGCTGTCAGCGGGATTAACGGGAACGGGATAACGGATCTCATCCGGCATGGCAACGGCGATAGACAGTTTTTTTTCCTTGATTGCCTGGTCGACGAGTTCCCTTACGGCATTCAGACTTTTTCTCTGCTCCAGATGTTTTTGGACAGCGGCCTTTTTTTCATTTTCGGCAAGGGCGGCGAAATCAGGATGACCGGCAAATTCGATCATTCCGGCACTAAGTTCCTGCTCCGTAACTTTCCCATGTTCATCAAGGAACTGTTTTTGAGCATCCTCGGGGGATTTTACATTTTTTTTACCCAGATCCTCAAAATATTCTTTTATATATTCCTTTCGCGCAAGACTTATGATGAGTTCAGCCTTTCGCTTTTCAATCTCATGGAACTGTGAGCGGTTCTCCCTGATCATATCTTCGACAGTCACCTTTCTGCCATTAAGCTCAAAGGCAATCTCCGTCGCCTCAAGACACCCTACCGCCGAGGTCACCATTTTGGATTCTTTTGTCTTTTCGCAGCCTGATATCGCGCACGAC
>JADFZC010000021.1 GCA_015232735.1 Oligoflexales bacterium
ATTTTAGATGTTTCAAGATTAATATGGAAGAAAGGGCCTTAGGACCAAGTTACGAAACGGCATATAATAGGGCCAGATTTAAATAGTCGATAATTTTTAACCCTATAATATGTGGATCAGCGAGCGCTTACGAATTAACCTTATCAAGCTTTTCAATACCGATCTTTGGTAGCATCCACAATTTCCTTGATAATCGACCTAAGACTATAACTGTAGGACCAACTTGGATAATCCTTCTGAAAAGCACTGACGTCACTAATCCACCATATATGATCACCAGACCTTGGTTGATCTACATAAGTACACTTCACTTTCCTGTTTGTCAGTTCCTCGATGATATCGATAGCTTCAAGAATGGAACAATTACTATGCCGAGAACCGCCCATATTGTAACATTTTCCAGGGAGGGGATTTTCATGATAATGCCAAAATGCTTTCACTAGATCCTGTGAGTGAATATTATCGCGAACTTGTTTTCCCTTATATCCAAAAATCGTGTAGTTCTTTCCCGTAACTGCACACTTTATCAAATAGGCAAGAAACCCGTGAAGTTCAGCACCAGAGTGAGCAGGACCAGTCAAACAGCCTCCCCTAAAAGTTGCTGTTTTCATTCCAAAATAACGTCCATATTCCTGCGTCATCACATCTGCAGCAACCTTGCTGGCACCAAAAATGCTGTGTTTTGAATTATCTATTGTCATAGACTCATCGATACCCAGCTTAGAATACGGGTGCTTATCATAAATTTCATATCTTTTTTCTCTTTCAACAAGTGGTAGATAATTAGGCGTGTCGCCATATACCTTATTTGTAGAGGTGAAAATAAAAGTAGCCTCTGGAGAATATTTTCTAGTGTTTTCGAGCATAACTAGTGTGCCATTTGCATTGACACTGAAATCAGTATAAGGCTCTTTTGCTGCCCAATCATGGCTTGGCTGAGCCGCAGCATGGACAACCAGTGAAATATGTCTACTATACTCCTTAAATACTTTTGCCATCATGGAATCATCTCGAATATCGAGATCAAGATGAGTGAATCTATTTAATGTATTTTTCAAATTTTCAGTATTCCACTTTACAGAACCATCTTTTCCAAAGAAATACTCACGCAAATTGTTATCTATGCCAACAACATCGAAACCTTTCTCATGAAGAAACTTAACGGTTTCACTACCAATAAGCCCTGACGAACCTGTTACAAGTGCTACAGACAAAGCCGTCTCCTTTCAATAACTAAGTTAACCTAATTTAGTATCCAAAAATCAGTATCAACAGCTCACATGGTTTTTGGAAAGCTAAACAAAACATCTTTTGCATTACTAATCTAATCATACCTCTCTTTAAAGTCCAACCGAATGTTCTTTCCGCTTTACCAAAAGCTGAATGTATATAGCCATATCAACGTCTACTGAATCCACAACAGAATTTATATTCACCTGATTACTATCTGCAGTCTTTTACCTTTTTATTAACTAGTTTTTCAACATAATAAAAATTTCTCATTTCTGTACGCTGGAAATTTTTCGGATTCAACGAAATAGCTATTTGACAACTAAAACACAATTAAATACTTTTCACCTTAGATATTTGAATCCGCAACATATAATAACAGCATTAAGACCGGAGTGTTAATGAACTCAAATCGTATCAATACATTAGATAATTACCTTAAAAAATTTAATAATGCTGATGAACTTGACATTAAATCACTTTGGCAGGAAATGGATCGAGTTTGGGAAGAACATGGCCTAAACAATCGAACTAACCTATCCAAACAAAATATTGAAGCATTTTACTCACATCCCGTATGGATCCTAAATGGCATTTTTTCAGAAAAAGATCCAATCTCTAAATCACATCGGGTAGCCATTGCCAAGTACCTAAATCATCTTCCGACGAAAATATCGGTAGCAGATCTCGGTGGGGGATCTGGTGTTCTAGCGCAAACAATTATGCAAAATACCCAACAATTATCAAAACTCCATATCATAGAACCATGGGCTTTCGACTATTTCAAATCAAAATTTTCCACAAACCCTAAAATCGAATATCTGGATGACTTTTCTAAGGAAGGGTATGATGTTGTAATTGCTCAGGACGTGCTTGAACATGTGGAGGATCCAATAAATGCGGTGATTCGCTGTTTGAATGCAACTCATGTTGGGGGATATCTGATTTTTGCAAATAATTTCTCCCCCGTGATTAAATGCCATTTGCCGACAACCTTTTATTTGCGGCACACATTCTCATTTGTGCTTGCCTCAAAAGGTGTTCAATTTATTGAACGTATTCCTGGAGCAGAACATGCTCTGGTCTTTAAAAAATTGGCAGAGACAAACCCCAAACACCTCGATACGCGAAACCGGATAGCTAAGAATATTGGACCTCTGTTGAATTTCATTGGCCAAATAAAAGCACTAACGAAGTTATAATGACTTTGGGAAGAAGAAACTTATCAAATAACTCAAAGTATTTTACAGTCCAAAACACCTTCATTTATCGTTCGGCTACACACCGCCAGTTGATTAATTGATATAAATAGTGCTAGCGGCTCCATGGATGTTGTGTCCGTTATAGTGGAGAAGCTCACTTCTTTCTCAGCTAAAATAATATATGTCAGCTCTGAAGTACAAATTGACATCACATTACAAGTGGTGATAGGAAATATTTTATAATTTGATCAAAATTGCCAGGCATTAAGATATTGATTACAATGCGACCATAAAAAGATCATCTGTAGTTAAAGGAATGTGTTTCTTAAACAAGTCGGGCTTAATAAGGATGTAAAATATTGAAACTTTCAATAAGATGAGGAAAGGCTCGTGACTAATCAGATAAAGTCTCACTTTACCAACGGACCGGTAGTGCTAGTATCAAAAGAGCTTGGATATACCTTCCCACTCTCATATGCTTATTTAGCAGGTTACCTGAGATCCAAAGGTGAGAATGTTACTGTATTTTTTAAAAGCCCAGACAGGATGAAACTGGTAAAGGAATTATTGGCTCTTAATCCAGTCCTTGTAGGGTTTGGAAGTCTCTATCCGGAACTTAAAGATACTGCCGAAATCATCTCTCTGTTAAATAAGGCTGACCGCAAATTCCCCATTGTCATTGGTGGGCAGATGGTTTCTCCTATCCCGGAATTTGCCTTAGAAATTACCGGGGCTGAAGTTGGTATTGTCGGTGAGGGAGAGATAACGCTTTACAAACTTGTAAAAGCCTTGCGTGCCGGTGTATCAATAAATGAGATCAGCGGAATCGTTTATAGAGATGAAGAAAAAATTATAAATACAGGACCTGGTGAGTTTATAAAAGATCTTGATACGTTGCCTCCCATACCTTACGATCTTTTTCCAACGGAAAAATGGCTTAAGGTTGGCCAATGGTATGCCCGAAACATTCCAACTTCGCATTGGAAGCTTAATGATCGTGTCGTGTTTGCACATGGTGGGCGAGGGTGTCCATATACCTGTAATTTTTGCTATCACCATAGCAAGCCAAGGTATCGTTCCATTTCTGTCATATTAAAAGAGGCAGAGGAAGCGTTGGAACGTTTTGACGGAAATTTTTTATGTTTCTCTGATGACCTTGTTGTATCTTCACCGAAAAGGGCGCGAGATCTTTTAGATGGCTTAGGTAGGTTAAAGCGAAAGGTTGAATTTAGACTCCTTACAAGAATTGATATTTTGAAAAAAATGGATGATAAACTGTTAAAGGATATGAAGACTGCCGGCTGTCGTCTTATTGGTATTGGACTGGAATCTGGATCTGATCGCATGCTGAATATTATCGGCAAGAATTGTACTTCGGAAGACATTCGAACTACACTGGATAGATTAAAAAAAGTTGGCATAACACCGTTTGTCTCTCTGATGGTCGGTCAAGATACAGAGACCCTCGAAGATATAGAGCTTTCCAAGAAGCTCGTTAGAGACACTATGCGAAATAATCCCAAGTTACGTTATACCTTCACAATTACAACACCATTTCCCGGTTCGGCACTCTACGATAAAATAATGGCGGAGGGTCATCTAAATAATCATAAAGAATTTTATGACAGATATTTCCATGACTGCCTCGCAGAGGGTGACTGGAGACAGATTGTCAACCTATCCAAATTAACTGATAAAGAAGTCGTTGATAAACTGAGAGAAATTACAAATATCTATAATCAGGAACTGAAAAACGGGGCAAAATGGAGCTTACGCACGATTATATTATTGGCACGAATATGTAATAAGACTTTCAGGATTATCCATAGAATATCGATGCTGATAATACCCAGGCGTGGTGTTTTTAAGCCTTATTATCGCATGCTTGATTTTATACATGGATTTTTTCTTACTGGGATTGACTATTTTAAATTTCAATTAATGTAGCTCCTGTGTTATCTATAGCTTTCCAGTAAAGCTATAGCATTATATCCTAGATCCAAAATCCTGACGAATTCTCTAATAATGCATTGGATTGATTTTTCCCACAAGATTTACATTAAGAATCCCGTTCTAGAATACTGTGACAGATCACAATAGTCAGCCAATCACCCCTTTTTAAAATCCCTTTCTTATCTTTTTTGAGGGCAACTAAGAAATTTCATGGAAAAGACAGGGGGCATCATATGACAAGAGAGGTTGCCCCAGGATCTCATTAAGCCTCTTTTCCCAGTCATATGAAGATAATATGATCTCTTCAAGCTTGTTATGATATGGAACCCATCCCAGCTTCTTTTTTATCTTTTCCGGATTTGCGACCACAAAAGAGGCATCACCCGATCTTCTGGAACCCATTTCAACCGGCAATTTCCTTCCGAATACCCTTTCAGTCGTCCCGATCACATCCTTTACAGAATACCCTGTCCCATAACCACAGTTAAAAATATCCGAATCCCCATTTTCCATGAGATGTTCAAAGGCATCCAGATGAGCGAGCGCAAGGTCCTCAACATGTATGTAGTCCCTTATGCATGTACCATCGGGTGTGTCGTAATCATTTCCAAAAACAACAATCCTACTTCTTTTGCCAAGCAATGTCTCACAAATAACCTTGATCAGATGCGTCGAGCTTTGAGAACGCTGTCCAAGGCGTCCCTTTGAATCAGCTCCGGCAACATTGAAATAGCGCATAATTACGAACTTCAAATCGCTTGCAGCTGAAAGATCCTGAAGTATCCACTCACTCATAAGCTTTGATCTTGCATATGGATTTATTGGATTTAAAGGGGAGTCTTCATGACAATTATGATTGAGACCCTGACCATACACTGCAGCTGTTGAAGAAAATATAAATCTATTAACACCATACTTATTACACGTTTTTAATAAATTAATAGTATTCTTTGTATTGTTTTCATAATAGCCAATAGGATCAGCCACCGACTCCGGCACGACAATTGAGGCTGCCAGATGTATGACCGCATCAAATTTAATACTGGAAAATAGCTGATCCAGACTTGCCCGGTCAGCCAGATCCATCTCAACAAGCAGTTCATTACCCAGCAGTGAATCTCTGAAACCGGTTGAAAGATTATCCAGAACTATCACCTCATAGCCCCTCTCAGACAGCTTGTATACTATATGGCTGCCTATATAACCGCATCCGCCTGTGACCAGGACCTTTTGAGGAATCAATGTAAAACTCCGGACTTCTAAACTGCTTTATTGGACCTGCGCAGCACAAATCTTGGCAGCTTCTGTCTGAATTGAAGTCTGCTCAAGTATGTGCCAATAATTGCGAACCCTGATAAATTTATAGCTCCAAAAAACATTATCAAAAGAGCCAGACTGCTCCAACCTGCAACAGTCTCTTTCATAAAATACATAATAACAATATATATCGCATAAAACATACTTATTAATAAAAAAATAGTGGACATTATTATATATATGATAAATGGAAACTCTGAAAACTGTATCAGGCTATCAATGGCCAGCCGCAAATTCTGACCAAGTTTAAAGCGGGAAATCCTGCCTTCAACAACGCTTTGCTCATAAGTAACTGTCGTCTTTGATACAGGAAGCCACGCAGCAAAAACCCTCTGTGAAAGAACAACTGGAAAATAGGATTTTATTTCCCTCAAAAGTTGCCCATCCCACAACCTGAAATCCGCGCTGCCTTGATTAATATCAACACCAACCAGCCACTTGACAAGAAGATAAAAAAAACGGCTTGGAATCCGTTTGTAAAATGGAAGTTTGCTGTTTGTTTTTCTGATAGAATTTACCAACAGGAATCCTTCATTCCATTTGCCAATGAAATCTTCAACAACATAAAACGGATGTTCCAAATCGGAATCCATGGTTACAACAATATCGGCCTGATCGTCAGAGTGCATCAAACCAGCGGTAAGAGCTGCCTGATGGCCGAAATTACCGGCTAAAACAATCTGCCTTATAAATGCATTATTGAAAGTGTAGGATTCCACAATATTCTGAGTATTATCGGAAGATCCATCATTGACAATCAATAATTCCGAATCGATTCCCTTCCCTGAAAGCCGCTTTCTGAAATCAAGAAATGCCTCTATGAATTTTGAAATATTTTCAGATTCGTTATACGCAGGGGTAATGACCTGTAATTTTTTAACTTCCACAGCATTCTATCTTTTAACAAATTATTAACTTTTCTTTTATTCCAATGACACGTTATCAAAGCAAACCGTTCATGTCAATTGATAGGCAATACCTGCAATAATCCCTACCTGAGCAGCTGGCGGTAAATTGTCCTGCTCTATACTTCTATACTATAAACCCCATTATCTCTTCAATCGATACAGATTCAATTCCTCCCCCCAGTTTATCAGGGTGTACATAACAGACCTGTTTCCCTTTTGCACCGGTAACTGGCGAAATATGATTTGCAAAAATCACTATTGTTTTTACCCCTACAGCAGCACCTATATGGGAGGCCGCGCTATCCATTGCAACAAGTGTCCGCAGCTGGCTGATTAAGGCTATAACTTCCCTGATTGACCCGGAAAATATGGGGATATCAAGGGATAATTCATTCATCGTTTCCCTTAGTGATAGATATTCATGGGGTGCGCAAATCAGAAGCGCCTTCTTCCCCGAATTCAATATTTTCAAGATCAACTGTCTCAGCATGGAAGGCGGCAGTTTTCTTGCTGCTTTACTTGCACCTGGATGTATACCTACAATTTGCGAGTCCGTTTCAAAAAAATTCCTTGAAAGAAAATCTTTTGTCTCTTTCAAGGCATCTGATTCAGGTTCAATCTCAGGGATCGGATATTTCTCTGAATCTGAATATCCCAGCTCATCCAATAGTTTTAATTTTTTTGTAATATGATGAGAGTAAACAGAACATGGACTGGCAACGTCCGTAAAAAAATATTCACCCCCGGTATCAGCATAGCCAAACCGTCTCTTGCCACCAATAAGACTGATTAAAAAAGCATTCCGCAAATCGCCTCTTGGTTCCAGAATCAAATCATAACGTACCTTATTAAGCCGCATTACCTTAATTAATAAAGAACAAATATTTTTTGCGGAGTAATCGTAGGTAGACCAAGGGATCTTAACTTCGATAATTTGATTTATACCCTTGATATTGCCAAGTATCTCTTTGGACCACTTATTTCCCATGACATCTATTTTCGCACCTGGATAGTGGGCAATAAGACCTTTTATCAGAGGCACCGACATGATGCAATCACCGATAAGATGAGATTCCAGCAGCAATATCCTTTCAGGATGGATAGAATCCAGTTTCGGAAGTTTATTTAACCTCAACCAGACTGTCTTTGGGAAAAAAAACAGACGGAAAAAAAAATCAATAATTCTTCCTATCCTTAGAAGCTTTTGATTATATAGCTGAAAGTCTGTCGTCAGTTCAGCATTATGCAAATCTTTACCCGCCAACTAGTAAATAATCTCTGGTGCGAGATGCGCCACGGACTAATTATCAGATATCACTGTAAATACACAATCCTCATTCCAAACAAGCTAATAAGCACAGTATATAGCAGTGTCGCCATAATAATGAACCTTATTCTGAATAAGGTATGGTATCTTCTCTTTGCAATAAATCTAAAAACCATAAAAAGCACCAAACAGCGAAGTCCAATTGTATCAATTCTATAAAGCCGCCGATAAGGATCCGGCACTAGAAACAATAAAAGAGGCATCATTAACAGCAAGAAATCAGATGGAGTAAAAAGAAAATAGCTCCTTTTCATGGACACTATGATGTATGACAATGTGCTTATAAAAAGGAATGTAAAAAAACCGTTGTAGATCAACTGTATATTATATTTTTGCCCCATTAACTCTACAAACATCTCATTTTGATTATTGGCCATGAGCAGAATTGAGGCGCCTATTGAAAGCATCAGGGAGTTTATAAAATCATCCCTTCCAAATCTAAAAATAGTGGATATGAGCATGATACCGAAACCCACAACGGCCGCGTAACCAAATACTCTGGGCGGAACACCAACAAAAAAAGTTGGGGCGACAAGAAGCATATACACAATATATCTGTTTATATTGCTCCAATAACGAAGAAAGGTATTTATTTTGCCACTAACCCTTCTTTCTGAAGCTAAAAACCTTTTAATTGAAGAAACTTCATTATAAAATTTCCACGCCCTCTTCCTCCCGGTAGGTGTCCAAAGTATGAAAATAGTACTTGCCAAAAAAGGAACCCATTCCAAATTATATTTAGGATACACTATCGGTATCAAGCCGGAAGAACCCAGTACCAGGGCAATAAAGTAGATAGCCGTTACGCTTTCCTTATGACTGAGGCCAATCCTTAAAAGCCTGTGATGGAAATGTCTTTGATCGGCTTTAACCAGGCTGTTTCCGGATAAAAACCTTGAGAAAATGACACTTGCCGAATCAAATATCGGGACGGCAAAACACATCAGAACAGATACGATGGAAATCGTCTTAACAGACACAGCCCCTGGCCCAAGAGCACCCTGAAAAATGAATGATCCAAGATATGACTCCGATTTCAAAACAATAAGAATTAAAACCCCCATCATGTACCCAAGCCAGTTGCTCCCACCATCTCCCATGAAAATGGTCGCTGGAAACGTATTGTATTTCAAAAACCCTAACGTGGCGCCTATTATCGGAATACTAAATATAGCAATAACTTCTATATCTTGTGTCAACACAAAATACTGAAAACTAAGAAGAGCCGTGCCTATGATAACCAGCCCGCCTGCAAGTCCGTCAAGTCCATCCATCAAGTTAATGGCATTTATTGCACCAACGACGATGAATAATGAGAACAAAAACCCCCATGGTGCTGGAAGTGTTAGTGAAAAAAAGGAAAATATTGCTATTTTGCTAATCCACAGGTGGGAAGCCCATAATCCTATGGAAGATATTATCAGTTGAAAATAAAATCTGGATTTGGGTGGCAGTGAATATAGATCATCCAAAAAACCTAATATAAATATGGCAAGTGAAGCCAAAGATATTTTGAATATTTGGCCATTTCTATAAAAATAGCTGACACCAAGGATGACAAACACCGCTCCTGAAACAATTCCAAGCCCGCCTATCCTTGGTATGGGAGATTTATGTACTTTTCGAGGAAGTTCAACTGCTCTGACATTTGAACCGGTCGTTTTAATGCTATCCGGATTATCGTATAAATTGTAAAGACCCGCAAATCGGATAATCATGGGTATGAAGAACAGTGTAATGCCAGAAGCAATTGTAAACGATATGATTGAAATAAGGCCCGCCATATGTTAACCGCCCCGCCGGTTTTAATGTTGCAATTCATCACTCCATTCGTATGGGACTTCACTAGGATCAATAGTCAAACCTTCTCCCGGTGTATGCGGGATACTGGCACAATTTACGATAAGTGATTCTTTTATCGACTCACACTTGAAAGAATAAGTAATAAGATTTGGTACAATCAAAAGACCATAATTCTCTTCACCGAGTTCAATCTCCTCGATTCGCCCCCTGCTTGATGAGTCCTGTCTGCTATCAAAAAATACAAACTTGACGCTCCCTATGGGTACAACATACCTTTGTATCATTTTAAGATGCCTTTTCCACCCCTTTGACACTCCAGGCTTTACTGTTGAGAAATATACCTCGCCAAATTCCTTGTTAAAAAAACTCGAATCGCTTCTCAGCATATGAAAAACCGCGCCGCGATTGTCCCTGATGATCTTGCGTGGGATGAAAATCAACCCTTCGATTCCTGTTTTCACAAAATCTTCATTGCAAGGAGTCTTATCTTCCATAACTATACTTTTTGTCCCCAGCCATCCAAAGCAAAATAAAATACATTTTTCGATCAAATAAAACTGATCCTGCCTGAAAGAAGCCTGTTTTGTTTATTAAAGATTAAAAATATCATACGCTCTAATTCTATTTTGGAGTTAAGTAATAATCTCTCACTTTTTTTCCCAAATCAATCCGTTTTTAATTTATGCGCCTGAATTAAATTCAATTCATCGAAAATGTTTTCAGCAATAGAGGCTATTGAATAAGTTGCACTGAAATGAAGAATTCGGCTTCTTGCTGACATTTGTCAAACATCCCGGATAACTTGCGATTTTGCTAATCTTCTTGGCAAAGTGGCGGCTGAAATTCAATATTGGCGGAACCTTCATCTTTTTGGTACTATCTCCTTCTGTCAATAACCCCTGGAGCATTATAAATGTTGAAGTTTTCCGTTATTACGGTGTGTTATAATTCCGTTTCAACAATTGAGGCGACACTGAAATCAGTCGGCTCGCTCAGATACCCAGATATTGAGCACATAATCATCGATGGAAAGTCCACTGACGGGACCCTTGGCCTGATTAAGAAGTGCGCAGGAAACTCAATCGTAATATCTGAACCTGACAAGGGTATGTATGATGCAATGAACAAGGGCATCTCCCTGGCGACAGGTGATTTCATCGGAATATTAAATGCAGATGATATTTATGTCTCACCAAGAATATTTGATGAACTTGCCTCCAGGCTTGATCAAACCCGGGATATTGATTTCTTTTATACTGACATCCTGTATACCAGTAGAGATGATATCTCCAAAATAACAAGATATTGGAATGCAGGGAACTTACATAAACTAAAACTGTATACCGGCTGGCATCCCCCTCATACCGGGCTTTTCATCTCGAAAAGGGTTATCGCCCAATTAGGAAAATACGATCTCCGATACAAGATTGCATCTGATTACGACTATATGGTCCGCCTGCTCACAAAATTTAAAAAAGGCTTATATATCCCCATAGTTACAGTGGCCATGCGCTCCGGGGGCATCAGTAACCGTTCAATGGCTACCATTCTTCAGGCGAACAAGGAATGTATCATTTCCGCATATAGAAATATTGGAATTCTGGCTGCCATAGGAGCCTTTTTAAAAATCTCACGGAAGATACCGCAGCTTTTTGCATTCAGGAAGCTTTCCAGATTGATTCCTGGAAATTCGCTCAATTAACTGATTCAAGGATGTTTGAAATGCCAAAGTCAATTTTTCAAGGCAAAACAAAACAACTGATTATACTGCTTATTGTTTTCTCACCCCTTTTGATGTCAACTTTTTTACAATGGCATCAGCTTTATCTTAAAGGTTGTGAACTCAATCCTGACAGCCATCAATATATCGCTTTTTCAACCACAAGGGCAGCCCTTTATCCCCTTTTCATCAGAATAGTCTACCTATTCAATGAAAGCCCTGAAGCTATCTGCTTTTCGCAAATTCTGACATGGCTTCTTCTATCGATTGTTGCGCTCCGAATCTTCTCAAAATATTTCCCGCCGTCGCTATTATTCATTATCTCTCTGCTTTTTGCCGTTAATCCTGCCATATGGCAGTATGGAAGACATGTTTATACCGAGGCTCTCATGATAGGATTTTATAATCTCTTCATCGCACAGCTTTTCACAATATGCTTTGTAAAGGAAGCCAAAGAGAAAAGTAGGCTCCTCGAAATTTTTTTCTACGCCGGGATCTGCGTTGCCCAAGCCTCCCTCAAACCAAATCTATGGGCATTGATACTGCCATTTTTCTTCATCAGCATTCTTCAAAAAAATCTCAATTTCAAAAGGACATCAGCACTTCTTTCCGGCCTTTTGGCTTTTTCCCTTCTTCTAAAAACTGCATCGTTGCCATTTGACAAGGAAAAGGGATTCTCCCTTATGTCAGTATTGGCTTTTTCAAAGGCTTCTTTTTCACTTAGTCAGGACTTAAAGAATGAATATCCTGAAGACCTTCAGTTAAAAAACAGGATGACGCCAATCTTTGAATATCTTTCGAAAATGCCTTTTGCCACTGAAATAAAATTTATCTGCGGATATGAAGACTATATTCAGTTCGGAAACAATTGGTTTACGGAGATATATAATATTCCAAAGGGCACTGAAAAATACTATGATGAAATGATGAAAAAAAGCATAACTCTTATATCACATCACCCTATTGGGTATTTAAAAGTCGTGTTGAAGGATTACATTGGACTTTGGCTTCCCTATGCACATTTACCATATATTTCATCGGGTGAGATGGATAGAAGGATAAAAGACAATTCACCTCCTTATTATAACGAGTTTTTTCCATTTATTGAAAGATTTCTGCAAATACGCCATAATTATGGTCTCAGCATTGCTCTTGAATATTTTTATGTAATTAATTTTTTTATTATTATATTTCACTCAGCCATTTGTTTATATTTCCGCATTATTAATGCCTTAAATGTTTTTCTGATGTCACTGGGTCTTTCAGTAAATTTGGCTTTCTTCACTACAGCCATAATTACCGTAAATACACCAAGATATTCTCTAACCTGCTTTGGTCTTATTTCAATATTTGATTTATTGCTTCTTGTTGCTGTTTTAAAATCCAGTTCAATAATAAAAACTCAACCGCTTTAAGTATCAATTGACTCGATTACTTTTCATCTTTCATAACCATCAGTACTGGCAAAGTATTTTAAGCTTGACCCTAGCCGAAAAGATCTGACTCTGCGTTAATCGCCGTCGGTCGATCCTCATCTACCAGCATTTAAACGTAGGTCCTCCTCCTGCCTTGATTCAGACCTTTTCGGCCAGGCTCAAGCCATAAGGCTCTTCACTATCACCCAGAACTGCAAATGACAGCAAAAATTCAATATCAAAAATGGACTGTTTACTAACTTTACATTTTTTCTAATAAATACCACGATGGATAGCCATATGACGAACCAGCGTCAATGTATACATTATCCCTACCTCTGAAAATCTTGTTGATCTTTAATGCAACGTCATGAAGCTTCGGCAAAGGCTCACCGGAAATCTTCTTTACAATTTTCCAATTGTTGTCACCTTTCAATTCATCCATCGATACACGGTAATCACCAGAGCCAAGCTTTGATAGATCGGACACAAAATCAACATTTATGCCCAGATTGAAATACTTGTTGTATTCAGTAAAATACATGTAGATCTTATGATCGAATTCGCTATAGATATTAATCCCTACTCTCTTTTTAGTCCTTTGTGCAATTTCAATAACTTCGCTTAAGACTTTTGCTTCTGAAATTCCTGCTCTGTATTGCATTATATACTGCGAACTCCAATTGTAATAATTGACAATGACTATAAGAAAAGACGCTCCTGTCAAAGACAGACATATAAATCTCTTTCCAAAGTACTTCCATTTAAATGCCAATGCTCCTTGATTCAAAAACCACATATAACCTGTAATGACCATTATGGCATTTAAAATTACCGAGGGATAAAAATATCGCAATGTCACATCCCTGATAAGAACTGTGACTACTATTGCCGAAATGAGGAAAGAAAAACCTATGGCAACAGAAAACGCAATATCGTAATCAATTTTTTTCTTTCTGGAATAATCCTTTATCAACCTTGCAAGAAAGAGCATCAATCCTGTCAAATCCAAAACAAAATAGATCCTGCTGCGTAAAAATAAAGTGACGTGCCCTACAAATGCCAAAATATTCGCTTTTACATGCATCATATTGATCCTGACATTCGAACCATGACCAGTAATCTGATATACTTTATTTAAAGTCAGAAAGAATATGACAACTGTAAATACAAAAAAAACAGATGGTCTTCTCCTATTCAAGTAAAAACTGGAAGCCCACAAGACAAGCAACGGAAATGCTATCATGAAATCGACTTCCTTCGACCAAAGAAACAGTATCATTGAACTACCGATTAAAAAATCACTCTGATCTCTCCCTTTTGATAGAAAGTAAATCGTCATAATCAAAGAAAAACCTGAAAACAACTCCTGCGGGGCAAGCCTGGCTTCAGGGGCATTTGGAAAAAACAAGAACCAGGCGGCAAGAAGATAAATACAGCAAATAACCGTTAGAAACGGATTTTCGTTCTTATCTGATGAAACAAAAGATTGCCTTCGAATAATTAAAAATAAAAACAACATCGAAAAAGCCTTGATAGACAACCTTATGAGATGATGGAGATGTGCGGAAGTACCGAAAACAGTCCAATATAACCAATTGCCATAATCAAACATCAACCTAAATCTGGAAATATGCGGATTTGCAAATGTCGAAAAAACATGGTTTAGTGGATCTATCATAATTAAGACCCAATCCGTCAGATCATCAATCAAACGGAATTCGGTGTTATAACCATAGTACCATACAGGAATTAAAAGCCCTAGAAGTGGCAATGTGCACATTAGATAGGCAAAAAAAAGCCGAAGAGTTTTTGCTGACATATTTTACCTCATTCCGATGCAAATACAGAACCATTCTCTTTGCATATGTTTACATTTTAAGATTAAATTTATTTTTTTAAACGTGTGTCTTATAACATTGCTTTATAATCCGTGTCAAAAATTATGATTACAAATCAATTCGGCTATTCTGCGTCCAAATTCTGGCCCGCCCGGTAAAAGATCTGTATCGGTCAATGATCCTATATACATGGCTGGGTTTAAGAAAACGGAATAAAAAAAGTCGAATACTCGCCTTCAGGTAAAGCCATATTAATTTAATCGGAATGCCTCCAATTTTATGCTTTTTTCTTGCTTTAAAAAACTCTCTGACAGGCAAAAGACCTCTAAGAGGGTTATTGCTTACACCTGAAATCCTCATACATGCAATTGGAACGCCCCCAAGATAAAATGCATCATTATTTCTTAGTTCCCTTAGAAGTAGCTCATAATCTCCAGCCACAGAAAATTTGATGTCAAATTTGCCATGTATGGAAAACAAATCCATGCGATGAAAAGTGCCCTGATGCGGTATTGTGTTATATTGAAGAAAATCCTTTCGAACCTTCCCCCAATTTTTTCCTGAAATCGAAAGGAATTTGCCATCTCCCGCTACGAAGCATACTTGCCCGTATGCAATTCTCACGTTGCAAGGCAACTTCTTCAATTTTCCCGAAATCTGATATAATGTTTCATTGCAAAATAAATAATCATCAGATCCAAGAAAATAGATCCATTCACCTTTTGCATGGTCAAGCGCCTTGTTCCAGGCATCATATATCCCGGAGTCTTTTTCAGAACACCAGAATGAAATATGCCTGTCATACTTTTCTATTATTTCTATCGTACCATCAGATGAACCACCATCTATTATAATCAGCTCTTTTGATATATTGCCCTGATGTATGACGCTTTCTATCGCTTGCCCAATAAACCTCACGCCATTAAAAACTGCAATGACTACGGTAAAAAAAGGATGGTTCGATACTGGTTTGACACTACTTGAACTAATCTTTGATCTCCCAAAAAATCAAGTGCCTGTCATCAGGTTATACTTTCACAAAGTTGGATAAACTTGGAAATCCTAGAGTTCCAAGTGTAATTTTTTTTAGTAAACTGATAGAATTTCTCTCCTATTTCGATTCTCTCATCCTTGGCCTTGCTCAACATCTCATCCATTGCCCTTGCCATATCCTGGGAATTCACCTCAGCTACAATCCCAAGGCCCTCTGTCTCGATCTCATTAAAACCGCTCTGATTTGTCATTATCACCGGTGTCTTAGTGATTCCGGCTTCAAGCACAACTATGGACATGGCTTCGTGCCTCGATGGAATGACTAAAAACTCACACCCATGAAGTGCCTGTGA
>JADFZC010000343.1 GCA_015232735.1 Oligoflexales bacterium
AGTGTAAAGATGGAGAAAAAAGTTGTAAAGTATCATTATGAGAAATATTCCAATGAATGCCCCAACAAACATGAGGCGGAGTTCCTCATAAGTTTCATAGTTTTCCTTTGAAAGAAGGATAATTGGAACATTCATGTCGCTTTGTGTCTTTATCCTGAAAAAGATTTTTGAAACAGAACCAGGCGGGAGGCGAAGATCAAATGTAAAAAGTCGGCCGTTTTCAGGTCTCCCGCTGAAAATATAGCTATCCCCGGTAACATATCCATTGACAAGCGAGTCATTTACAACATGATAAAAATCGATTTGATCGAGAACCGGATATGGAATCTCGATTACCTTTTCCTTGGGATTTGAATCAGGATTATTTACGATGATTTTAAACCAGAATGCCGATTCAGACATTCCCAGCGTCGTATTCACCGTCTGAGAGGAAATCCAATCGCTTTCCCTGATCGAATACACATCGGAAAATCTCATGTTTCCAGTAACATCCTCAAAATGACTCCTGTTAAAAGGCTCGCTCTTTGGAATCCTGATCCCGATAATCAGGATCAAAGCCGTCAGTGCAAGAATAACAGCTGTTATCTCGTCGGCAATGTTTTTAACTATGACAATAAACCTGCCCATATCCACCTTATGCTAAGACGCCTGTCTTGAACCCTCTGTTCTTCCAAACGGTTCGTTATTCAGATATTCCATGACTTTTTCATGTATGAACATCATCTGAAGCTTGTTAAGTCCGCATATTTTCAATCCATGCCTGAAACCGTTGCCGCACAGTTCCCCCCATCTTACCTCAACCGTGAATGATTCAAGACTCTGTTCCTTCAGCAAAGAGGAGATCTTTCCCTCCAAAGAATCGAGCGTCACTTCAAACTCCATTGTTCTTCCCAAAAAAATCTCTCCAGTCACACCTATTCCTGAAACTGAAATGTCATTAACCATGAATTTTCCATATTCAGAATCAAGAACCAGCCTTTCCATCCCCAAATGCCCTCCACGCTTTTCCATGGACCTGTTTCCAATAAATTCCCAGTGCCTCCTTTGGGCGGCACTGATAATCTCCGGCCTGTCGGCAAATTCATTATACTCATATGCAGTCATTGCCTTATCCATGTACCTCGTCTTGACAATAATCCTGCTCAGCTTTTTGCGGTCATAATTTTGCAGATCAAGGCTCTTCAGCGTATTTTTACTCAACATTATTTTGAAAGGATAACACGCTGTCTCAAGCCGGTCTGCCATGTTCACACCGGTCCCGATAATTGCAAAATCCGCCTGCCTTTCCCCCCCGAGATTTCCAACATGGACCTTATCAGTATTTATTCCTATGCGAAGAGGAAAAATCGCCTCCATTTTTCCCTCATTTATAGCCAAAACAGACTCCCTCTGAATCCTGACCGCCGCTTCAAACGCCTGAAGCGTATGTTTCTTCCTGTAAGCATATGCCGGTTCATGCCCAAAAAAGCAAAAGAGCCCGTCACCCCTTGACCTGTCCACCACACCGCCATATTCACGTATGATGAGGCCAATATTGTTGAGGCATTCCCTCAGTGCCAGAAAAGTCCTGTTCCCCGGAAGCATATTGGATGAAGTTGAAAAGTTGACGATGTCGATGAACATCATGGTCAAATCCCTTTCCTCGGACCCTGACTGCCTGAATGCGGATTCCTGCCATACCAGGTTAAGAGCCTGTTTTGGCGCTTTTCCGGTGATAGTATCCCTGATAATATCCCTCTCCTCTATCATCCGGTTTATTCTGTCGCTTAAGGCCATGGAAAATAAAACCGTTTCAAACGTTAGAGAAAAAAAGGTCGCATTCTGTGTCACGAGATTTGAAGGAATCCACCCCCAATGTTCAAAGACAACAACAATCCCGCTTATTGCCACCGACAGCCATGCCACAATAAAATAAAGCGAGCTTAGCTGAATTAGGGGCAACAGTCTTAATGCATATGCCAGGATCATAAACGATACCATGAGATAACCCAGATTGACCTGCAGGATTATATTCAGCGGCATGAATGTGGAAAGGAATGTGAGAAAAATTCCAAAGCAGATTAAAACCATGCCGAGATAGTAGGATTTGGGCGCATGGATCCTGGCCTTTAAAAAACCCATGATAAAAAAGCCTCCTGTCACAACCATAAACGGAAGCAGCCACAGAAGCACCCTTTCCTCAAGATATGGCGAACTGGGCCACATGTATTTGTGCCCTATTCCGACAAGAGCCATATGCGCCATGAATGTGGTGATGACAAAATAGATATAGTGGCAGTACAGGCGGTCCCGCGTATAATAATACAGGAAAAGATTATATATCGACATTGCGAAAAATATCCCTATGAAACTGCCAATGGCAATAATGCGGATCTCTTCAAGCGAGTCGTAACTTTTCCTGGACATCAAAAAAATCGGAACGTTCATATCGCTTGACGTTTTAATTCTGAAAAAAACCATAGACACCGAACGGGCCTGAAGCTCCAGCGGAAAAGTAAAAAGACGCCTGTTATTTGGCCTGTGACTGAAGGGATATCTGTCTCCTGTCGGAAATCCGGCTAAAAGCCTGTCATTTGAAACATGGTAAAAATCCACCTCGTCAAGAACAGGATATGGAATTTCAATAATCTTGCTTTCCGGGCGTGAACTTCTGTTACGAATGTCCGCCCTGAACCAGAATGTGGAATCCGACATTCCAAGCTTGGTTTCAGGCTTTGCTGATGATATCCATTTTTTTTCAGGTATGCTGTAGATATCCGAAAATCTCATTTCACCCGTGGGGTCTTCAATATGTTTTATCCTGAGAGGCTCTTTCTTTGGAATATAAATGCCAAAAACAAATATTATGATCATGAATAAAATGATGGCGCCCGAAAGCCAGCTCATCATTCTGTTTGCTTTTAAGATCAAACGGTCCATATTTTCCCAAATAGATTGATGTTAATCTGTTCTTTTTATCGGAAATCATGTTGTAAATATTAGAAATGATATCATCCTGCCGTCTTTGGCTTCGGGACAACTGATCTGATTGACAATAGATTTGTACTTTTTTTGTATTCTCTGCAAAATTGGTCAGTCTTATGGGAAAAACGAAATACCATCCCTACTTTTTTTCATCGCACAAGGATCGGCCGTAAGTTCTCAATAACATCCGGTAACCCGCTTCCCGGCTCCCGATTGACGATCCCGCTCCCGATGTTTATCGCGAACTTGCTTCCGTCGGGATCGGGATCGGGTATCGAAAAATCTTAAGTACGGGAATCGAGTTCCCAGACGTTTTTGAGAAGTCACGATCGGCCGGCCGCAAGCTGACCGCATGCCGCGGATATGTCGAGACCCTTGCTGTATCTGACCGGTGCTGGTATGGAACGGTCGGAAAGATATTTCTGGAAGGACCTGACAGTCTCGTCGTCAGGCTTTTCATATGGCAAAATATGATTTGGATTATAGGGTATAAGATTGACCTTCGCCCTTAGTCCGTGAAGAAACCTGACGAGGCACTTCGCATCAGTGACAGAACTGTTCAAATTCTTGATCAAAATATATTCCATCGTAATAATCCGTCCTGTTTCCCTCTGATACTTCATAAGCGAACGTTTCAGTTCTGAAAGCGGATATCGTCTTGCAACCGGCATTATCGAGCTTCTTATGTCATCTCTGGCGGAATGAAGGGACACCGCTAGAGTGGCTCTTGTATCAGAGGAAAGCCTGTCAATCATGGGAACAATGCCTGCAGTTGAAATGGTTACATGTCTTGCCGAAAGCGCGAATGCCTCACTATCCATAAGACGGTTCGCAGACAGGACCGACGGCTCGTAGTTGTCCAGCGGCTCGCCCATCCCCATATATAC
>JADFZC010000344.1 GCA_015232735.1 Oligoflexales bacterium
GTTGGCGATAATATTATATTCCAATATCAAAAAACATGGAGTGTCCAAAAAAAGCAGCATTGCCGCAGCGGCATCGCTCCTCGTCCTCTCTTTATGTTCATGGACGCTGCCGATATTAAGTTTAAAAATTCTGCTTGATTCAATGGGCCTCTCAACACACCTCGGCGATCTGGCACAGGTCTTTGGGGTTAGCTGTATCCTTGGAAATATGACGGGCATACCCGCCGGCATCGGAGTGGGCAGTTCGATACTGATTATGGGACTTGAAAATCTGGGGATCGCCTCCTCGACATCTGTCATGAGTATCATGATATTTCGTCTGTCCACCGTCTGGCTTATGGTGTGCATAGGCATATTAAGCACCATTATTTTCCGTCGATCAGTTATCAGCAGCCAGACCGGGCAAATGCATTTTGACAGGCTTGCTCCCGACTATGACAATGATCTGCCCGGACACGTCAGGGAAAAGCTGCTGGATCGCAAGATGGATATCACACGCCAGCACATCATGTCCCATTGCAGAAACAAGATTCCATCCGGCTGTGATATTGGCTGCGGGCAGGGCCATCACCTCATAACGTTCGCAAAAAACGACGGTTTTGCGATGACAGGCGTCGATTCATCGACAGGCCAGATCCAATGCGCCAGGGAAAATCTCAGCAAAGCGGGAGTTACCGCTGAACTGATCACCGCAGATGTCTGCAATCTTCCCATCGCCGATAATCGATTTGATTTCGTCTATGCAATAAATTTTCTTCACCACATCGTTGATCCTGTCAAACAGCAAAGAGCTTTGGGGGAGATCGCACGCATTCTCGTTCCGGGCGGCATCTTCATTTTACATGAAATCAATGTAAAAAACCCACTATTCTATCTCTATATGCGGATTATTTTTCCCTTGTTCAGAATGATTGACGATGGTACGGAATTGTGGATAAGATCATCCAGCCTGCCAGAAATCAGCCATTGCACATGGTCATCCGACATCAGATACTTTACCTTTTTGCCAGATTTTTTTCCCGCCTTCCTGACGCAGAAATTTGCCGGAATTGAACGACTGCTTGAGAAAACTTTCTTAAAACGCTGGAGCGCGCATTACACGGCCTTTCTCGTAAAAGAGAGCAATACATTGGAAAAAGAGGTTGTATAATCGATGCTTTACCTTATAAAAAAAATCTTTCCAAATAATATATACAGCCTCAAGTATGTAACCAGCGGGATGTTAAAATCACTATATGGTTCTTCTTACCGATCGGAGACAAAAGCGTCTGCAACTGACTTGCCATATTGTGATTCATCAAAGTCCTATGCAAATCCGATTCGGATATTCTTTGACCAATTTTTCCAGAAATTGCTCCGGGTAAAGGGGATCGTCAGATACCTGATCTGTTCCCTGATACCATTAACCCTTCTTAAAGCCTTTTATACAGGTTTTCGTTTTCCAAATTCATGGAGTACAAACTACTATCAGGTGAACTGGTTTGATGGTTTCAGGCGTCGTGCTGTTGTGGGGACATTTCTCTATCCTCTGGGCTGCAGGCTTTTCGACTACTCTCTCATTGCCTGCATCCAGTTTGCCGTTCTGGCCATGGCCATTTCATGTCTTCTGTACTTTTCCATAAAATCAAAACAATTTATCCTGCCAGTCACCTACTTCCTTTCCGCTGCCGGCGGTTATCTGTTTCATGAAGTCGGGTATATCGACCAGCTTCTCTGGCTGTTTGCGGGAATTATCATTTACGCGATTGGCAAAAACCGGCTTTGCCTGGCATATTTTCTCCTTTTCATTTCTGTCTTCATCCATGAAATGGCGTTGTTCATCGTTCTGCCGCTCGTCCTTGCCTATATGATAGCGATCCGCAGGTGTGAATTGTCTTCACTCGTCAGGATGAGCATTTTTCCTGTTCTTGCCTTTATCGGCATCTCTTTCGGTTTTTCCAATCTCCCTTCCGAAACGGCAAACAGGTATCTTCACGCGGTGTATACATGCGGATATAGGCTGATGCGACCTGAATATCTGGATATTTTCAAAAACAACTACTCTCAAAAAGTCGCGATGATGTATTATTCAAAAGAACAGATCATTTCAATCATCTTTCCATTTATCATTCTGACTTATTCCCTTGTCAGTTCCTTTTCAAAGAAAACGCATATGACAAAAGTCAACCAGTTTATTCTCGGGATCTGCTGTCTGCTGCCGCTTGTCAACGGAGTGTTTGGCTTCGACACGGACCGTTGGATATTTTTGACTTTTACCCAGATTATCCTCATTTATATTATGTTTTCACTGAAGGCGGACTTGTCTGAAGAAAAAAAGTCCCCTTTGCTGCAAAACCGGTTTTATATCGCGCTTTTCATCGTTGCGCTGCAATTACATCTATTTTATTTTGATGGTTATGTTCCCAGGCCGCTTACTTACAATCATCTGACTACTTTTGGAGACTATATTACTCAACTTTCCAGAAACCTGCCGCCAAGGCGCTGACGAGTTACTTTCCTTATTGAACTTCCGCAGAAATATGGATGGACAATGACATATCAGAGCCTGTCCTCTGAAAGGGCGCGTTTCAATTCTTCATGGCGATAACGTTCACGCTCCACTTCATCGCTGCTTATGTCCTGATATGTGCAGTTCCATTTATTGCCCCCTGTTTTGTCGAAATGAAAGCAGGCTTCCGTCCTGTTGTCATACAAATTGACTCTGTCTATCCATGGGGAGATGACTTTCCCGCTGCGAGCCAAAAAAGAAGGCAGATCATCACGCGCTATATGCCGCGTTTCCCTGCTGTTGCCAAAACGATCAAAAACAGTATATGTCCCATCGCCATTATAAACAGTCTTTCCACCGCCCGCCGATGATTCCTCGCCTGAAAACCAGTCGATGCATATGGTCACTTCCCTGGTACAGCCAGGCACTGTGTGTTTTCCCGACCCTGGGAGATCATATGACTTCTTGACTCCATGTATAACACCGTTAAAAAGATCGGAAGCTCTGCGGACAGGGTGCTGTACGGTTGTCACTTCGACATATTTCCTTACCTTTCCGGCTTTGTCGACAAATTCAAGGTCAAATGACTTCTTGCCGCGCAGGGCAGGATCCCTCTCCTTGATCTGATCCATGGCCAGATATATCTTTCCTTCCGAAAATTCGTTTTTCATGGAGCGTGCGGCCTTGAGTTCACAGAACTCATTGTTGAAATCGATCACCTGCGACCTGTTCATCTCCTGCGGAGGCCTTCTGCCTATTCTTTTCTGGCTGAGGTGATCGATCCATTCGCTGAAATTGGAATATCTTGTGTCCAGCCCGGCCTGATTAAAATACCCGATGAGCCTGTTCCGCTGCGACGCCTCCTTTTTCGCAAGTTCGATCACATCAATTTTTTCAAGCGCCTCCGCCCCCCCTTTGCGAATCTGTTCGACGGTAAGGTTTCTGTTTGCTTTTGCGGGGACAAGGTTCAAGGCCTCTTCAACCCTTTTGATATCCAAGGGATGTCTCACTTTTTTGCTGATACATGAAGACACTGAATCTGAAACCAGATTTTCAAGGACCTCCATTTTGCGAAGTCTCAACATGCGGCCGCAGCTGTCGTCAAGCGGTTCGACCATCTTTTTACCCGGAGGGACATCCTCCGCTGTTTTCGACAAACTACTTGAAACCTGAAGCAAACCGGAGCAGGACTTTGTTGAAACCATCATATTATGTTCCCTCAACTATAGTGATAAAAATATTTAAGGCGGCAACCATTATTCTCTCAATCTGCATGAATCAAACAGATACTAATTGAACATGCAGCATGGCGGTATATATCTCCGCTCTCTTTCATTGATACCAATTATTTTAAATTATTGT
>JADFZC010000345.1 GCA_015232735.1 Oligoflexales bacterium
TTTTATGACGAAGTTGAGGAGCAAAAAATTCCTGAAGTGATTAAATTTTTGGAAAGCAATAAGAAAATACTCGGCATTGAATATGGAGATATGGTATCAGACAATATCATGATAACAAGGAAAATGCTCGAGGAACTCAAAAACCTCGCAGTCAGTTCTGTAAATATAGATAACGATATTGAAGATCAGCTCCTTTCATGGGTTGAAAACTGTGAACAGGTGCCGATCATGGACCTCATTGGTCCAATTCCTGAATATGTTGAAAAAATTGCCTTGAAGCATGGCAAGAATGTCAGAGTCCTCATAACAGGCGATAATTTGAGTGTTCTACCTGAAAAAAAGCTGAAAGATCTTCTTGGTACTATTATACATCTTATAAATAACTCCATAATGCATGGAATAGAACTACCTGAAGAAAGAGGCCTCAAGGAGAGTGTCGCCACCATAGAGATCAGGTTCAGCATTGATGCCGGTTTCCTGAACATAGTCTACAAGGATGACGGCAAAGGTGTGAAGTCATCAGAGATTCTTGACGTAATTTCTTACGAGAGGTTCAAAGAGGAAAACTTGTCCTTAATGAAAAAAAGACTCGAAACGGAAAGCGACAAAGAACAGGAAAGGGGGACGACAAGCCAGTATGCCGGCCGCAGCGTAGGCATGGTTGCCGTAAACCAGGCCATTGCGAAAATTGACGGCAGTATGAAAATCACAACCGAAGCGGGGAAGGGAACATGTTTTAATATCAAGGTTCCAATCAAGGAGATCAAGCCATGGATGTCTGTTATAAAAAAAGCGGGATAAATTTGGCTTGAGTAACCTTAAGTCCCCGCCCCCCTGATATCTCATATCTGCGTGATCGCGGATTTTCGATCACGGATTTCTGATCTTAGATCTATCTTTTTTTCGCAAACTGGATATAACCGGGTATATAATATACCTATCCACTTACATTAATTGTTTGAGACATCCATGAAGCTAAAATCACGCAACAGACCATACAGATTTGTCCGTATGGCGATTTTTTCACTCATTTGCTGTTTTTCTTCCATCGGATCGTCTTTCCTTAATGCTGGCGGGGAGACTCAAAACATGAACGATCATTTCGATGGGGTCAAATACCATAATTCAGCTGAATACGGTGACAAAGTCCCTGAGAATCGGGGGTTTTTAAAGGCCATGAAATGGTTTATGGAAAAAGAGCCGTCCATATGGCCTGATTACATTGATGAAAAGCCTGGAGCCGCACCTCCTGAAAAGGTTACGGGGGACCATTTTCGCGTTACCATGATCGGCCATGCAACGCTTCTTTTTCAAATCGGGGAAATAAACATATTAACCGATCCGATGTGGTCTGAAAGGTGCAGTCCTTTTTCCTGGATAGGTCCCAAAAGGGTAAGACCTCCAGGGATAAGATTCGAGGATCTGCCGCAAATACATCTGGTTCTTGTATCGCACAATCACTACGATCACATGGACCTTCCGACTCTTGTCCGGCTTGAGCAGCGATTTCACCCCAAATTTGTTACCCCGCTTGGAAACAGGAAATTTCTTCAGGATGAGGGTCTAAAAGACGTTGGCGAGCTTGATTTGTGGCAGTCGGTTGAAATAGACAGGGATATTGTGGTAACGCTCGTTCCAACCCGCCACTTTTCAGGAAGAGGCATTTTTGACCGCGACAAAACCCTTTGGGGCGGATTTGTCATATCCACACCAAAAAGTGACATTTTTTTCGCTGCTGATACCGGATACGGCGGGCACTTTAAGGAAATAGGGAAAAGGTTTAATAAAATAGTTCTTTCCGCCATGCCAATAGGGGCATATAAACCAAAGTGGTTCATGGGGCCTGTTCACATGTCGCCTGATGAGGCGCTCAGGGCGCACAGGGAGGTAGGTTCAAACTTCTCTATTGGAATTCATTACGAAACATTCAGGCTTGCCGGCGACAGCTTTTCTGATCCACGTGAAGATCTTGAAAGGGAAAGAAAAAAACTTGATATTCCCGAAATCGAGTTTACTTTGTTGAATTTTGGCGAGGGCCGGGATATTAAGCATTAAGCTTGTTATTGAATGCCTTAAGGAGAAACCGGGGTGATAAACCAATGTTGCTTTGAAAATCCGCCTTTGACCAATCGAATGATTTTTCGTTTCTGGTCGCCCTTGGCTATGACGTGGCTTATGATGGCCGTAGAAGGTCCCTTTGTCGCAGCGCTCATAGCACGCCTCGACGAGCCCAAATTCAACCTCGCCGCCTTCAGTGTGTCTTTTGCTCTTGCGATGATATTTGAATCGCCAATAATCATGATGATGACGGCGGCAAACGCTCTTGTCAGGGATCGCGACTCTTTTTTGACGCTGCGCCGCTTCAACTATTTCATGAATATGCTTGTGACCCTTATAATGCTTGCCTGCATCGCTCCACCTGTCCTGGACTTTCTTACAAAAACCGTCCTGAACCTCCCTGACAATGTCTCTGTTCTTGTTCGTGACGCAATAGTATTCCTGCTTCCATGGCCTGCCTCGATCGGATACAGAAGATTCAACCAGGGGCTTCTCATCGCAAGAGGCGATACGAGGCTTGTTGCATATGGGACCATCGTGCGCCTTTCCTCGATGGGACTAGCCGGAAGCGCTCTATATCTGTTTTCTTCACTTCCTGGCGTCTCTGTCGGTGCCATTTCCCTGACGTTTGGAGTATTTGCCGAGGCTATAGCCAGCCGCATAATGGCAGGCGATGAAATTGAAAAACTGAAAATCAAAGTTTCGGACCCGGGCGGCCGGAAGCTTACCATGAGCTTCATCCTGAAATTCTATCTTCCGCTTGCAACAACTTCAATGCTGGCCATCGCAATACAGCCGCTTGTCACCTTCTTCATGGGACAGAGTCTTAAGGCCATCGAGTCCCTGGCAGTCATGCCCGTGATAAGTTCTCTTGTATTTATTTTCAGAAGCTTCGGGGTGGCATACCAGGAGGTTGTAGTCGCGCTCCTCGGGCGATCCAAATCCAATTATGCCGCTCTCCGGAATTTTGCACTGTGGCTTGGAGCCATTTCCACTTTTGCCCTTTGTACCGTTGCGTTTACACCGGTTTCAACCTTCTGGCTCGGCGTTGTCTCGGGACTTTCCCGGGAGCTCTCGCTGTTTTCGGTTAAGCCCCTGGCTGTCATGTCCCTGCTTCCAGCAGTCAGCCTGCTCCTTATCTGGCTCCAGTCACTTCTTGTGACATCGGCAAAGACTCAGCCTATCTCCATAGGTACGGTGATCGAGGTGTCAATTATTGCACTGACTATGTATACGGCCATAAGACACTTTGAAGCTACAGGAGTCATGGCCGCCGCTTTTGGCCTTGTCACGGGGCGTCTTTGCGCATGTTCTTTTCTTTATATGTTCAAAGGCTCATTTCAACCGCAGGATGAAAAGAAAGAGCTTCCAAATCCAGCCTCTTTTTAATGACTTGAAAAAAGATAGATTTGAGACAAGAGCTCATTCCCATTTCAAAGTACCTATCGGCGAATATTCGAGTGTGTTATCATTAAAATGAATGAAATTTGATCTTGTTCAAAGGAAGGATTTATGATTAAAAATCTTGTAGCCGTTGTATCAGCTATATTTCTTATATCTTCCTGTAAAATCTTTACAACAAGGGAGTCGTCAGAAACCGCTTCCCAGATCCCAAACGGCACGTTGGACAACAAGTCAAAAAGTTTTTTGACGCTTTTCGGTTCGACTGCCATAACGGTTTGTATTAAAAATCCTGAAGCGGCCGCAATAGATCTTCCTCTGATTCAGGTTAAGCTTGCAAGCGATTTCAAAAGGGCGGGAATCGATCTGATGGGGTTTGCAAAATGCAGG
>JADFZC010000346.1 GCA_015232735.1 Oligoflexales bacterium
ACTTTTTGCTTCAACACGAAAAAGATAGCCTCTCTTGGAGAAGGACGAGAGCTCCGGGTGGGGCTCAGAAGCGGCATAGGAATTTTCGTTTGCAGATACGCCGGTTTTTGAAGACGGAAAGAAGACTTCAATTTTTTCGATATGCTGGTTTCCCGGATAAAATACATATTCTGAAGATGTATCATCTTCGTTTTTGAATTTCATCCTGAACCAGTATTCATATTCCGGAATATTGGAATAATTACCGGAAAGCGGATTTCGAATTGATATCCGCCGGCAGTCGAAGGAGGCATCAGGGTAATTGCTGTTCTCCCGGGGACCGCCGGAATATTTTCTGGTACATTTCGCCTCGAAAAACCTGTATAGTTTTCCATCTATTAATTTGGGACTCCACAGGCCATCCTTGAGGTCAATTATCCTTTCGATTGAAAGGGACTCGCTTTTTGGAACGAGAAGAGTCTCCACTTCGGGTATTATGCCTGGATATCTTACGGGAAATCCTGCAAAAAGGAAAAATATTGCGCTCACCGCGATGATGCTTGTCAGATTTTTTCTCATCACGGTATCAGTGGTACCGGCATTATCAAAATTGAGCTGATTCATTTACGCCACTGTTTCCCTTTCGTTCGACATGAATTCCCTGAGACGCCTCAGATTCCGGCCTATAAATTCCCGCTGGCGCCTGTTAAACCCCAAAATATTGCCTCCAAGCAGGTATGCCCCGTCCGGCTGCATGAAACTCCAGTCAGTTTCAAAGAAAAATGTCTCCATGCTGTGAGATTTGAAAATTTGTTCAATCTCAGGATGTTCTATTTTCATTGTGAGCGGTATTCTCGTTTTCCTGCCGCAGGAGACCTTCCCCGAAATTACAATCCCCGCCTCTGAATATGTTATAAGGTGAAAGAGTCCCAGATTTGAGTGCAGCGAGAGACCAGGAAACTGGATATCGGCATTTTTGTCTTTTGACAGGCCGGGCGAAAGATCTGAAGCCCCTCTTGCGAGAGCTGACGCCCTGTCCAGATTTGGATCGTATTCAAATGATTTGTAGATGTCGTCCTTTTTCTTGATGTTGATATAGAGAGGTCTCACGGCGCAAGTCCGGTAAATGCCCAAGGTGAGCTTTGCACTAAACTCCCTGCTCATGATTATTTTTGATTTGTGGCAGGCCGAAAGAAGCCTGCTGGCGAAATTGACTCCGTTGCCGATAGCCGTATAGTCCATGCGGTCCCCGCTGCCAAGGTTTCCGATATATACTTCATCTGCGTGAAGCGCTATTCTCAAAGGCATATTTGAATGAGAATCATCCTCTTTGGCATGAATTGACTCCCCCAGGCGCAAAAGGATATCCCTGGCGGCCATGAACGCACGATCGGCATGCTCCTCTTTCTGGGTTTCATCCGTATCAACCCCGAAAACCGCAAGAAGTCCGTCTCCTATCGATCGGTCTATGGTGCCTCCGTATTTTGCAAGCACTTCCAAAATGGTCCTGATGACAGAGGAAAGATAGGTGAAAGCCCTGGACGGGCCATGGGCTTTTATGTAACTCGAAAAATCGACAATGTCTATGAACATGATGGCAAGGGAACGTTTAATCATATCCTCATGAGTATTGTAGCTTTCGGAGAAAACCTCGTTGAGTTTGCACCTGTTCGCCGGATTTGTCATGGCCTGCCTGATTTTTCTGCTATCGGTCTTCATAAGCTTGATTTTCTCGCCAATGGCAAGGGAGGAAAGTATCGTCTCAAAGGAAACTGTAAGATATGTAAGCCTTTCTGCCAGAATAGTCTGATCTATCGCGTTCAAGTAGTAGAGGTGAGTTATGACATTGCCCATGGCAACCGCAACCCAGCCTATAAGGAAACTTGGAAGCTGCTTCATTGGCAGCGTGAGGAGATTGAAAACGGCAAACAGCACATAGACAGGGCAAAATACCATAAGCGTGTAGCAGTAGGTTTGATGGAGCTTTACGAATGGGAAAAATATCATTCCAAGAAATATTATTCCGGCGATTGTGATTATAACTCTGTTTGCCAGCCTGTTCATCTGCCTTACAGCCAAAAATGTGCGGACAAACCATGTTCCGGCCAGATGGTAGAGAAGAAGGGAGAAAAATGCCAGCCTGGTTCCCAGGTCATTGTACTCAGCGCCGAAAAATTCATAGCATATCCCGCTATAGAGAAAATAAAAGAAAATCCCGGAAAGATGGTAGAACACGTAGTAAAGAAGGGTCACCTCGCGTATGCTCAAATAAACGGAGAGGTTGTAGAAGGTGATGCACGATATTCCGCCAAAGAAGAGGGCAAAAAGAAAATATGAGACTGCCTTGACGGCGGCATATTCACCCTCGGGGTATATCGAAATTCCCACCGAGGTTATTGATCGGGTGTTTTTTACCTTTATGTACAGAAGTCCTTCGGGACTTCTGTTTAAATCGAGATGGCAGTTACGTGTGATGCGGTGGGCATGACCGGGTTCAGCCATGGACATCCTGCAGTGGGCGGACAGCGCATTTTGAGCGTAAAGGTATATGTCGATTGAATCGATATGGGGATTCCTGTTTTCCACGACATAGCGGCCTTCCGCAAGGCCAAGAGGTTTCAAATCGCTCCTTAGCCAGAAAATTTCCGGTGCACTATTAAATGGATCGTGAAGGTAGACGTGTCCTTTTCCGATGCTGATCCATTTATCCTCGTTTTCACGCAGTATCTCTGATATTCCGACTTCAGCCCTTTCTCCATTTAGGGCCATGAGCGAAAGACGCCTGCCGCCTGTATCAAAGTCGTAGAGGGCCAGGAAATAGAAAATTGAGCTGATAATGATCGTTAAAAAAAGATTTTTTACAAGATTTAGATTCATTCAGGTTTCAGCCTTGTTCTTTTTCTAAATACTGACCGCATGCTCATAGCCTATGAGCTTTGCCTGTCAAACTTGTGCATGCGGTCGGCATTTGCCTGAAAAGGTATCGGTCTTTTGAAAGCGGCATTTTAGCAATATGAGGATTTCCTTTTTTAAAGTTTTCTTTAAATAAAATTGAATATTTTTCAAAATGCCGCTTGATGTTTTGTTATTTCTGAGGGTTGAGGGTTTTGTCCGGCGCACCCTGTCGTTTGAACTTTAATAAATTTCAATCTTATTGACAGCTATTTTTTTGAGGCGGAGTATCCGCAGAGGGTTCCTGAGACACTTATCGCGCTGTCCCTGGAGGCTTGCTCGACAAGAATGGAAAACGTGCAGGAATTGTCAAAGTAAATCTCTCCCGCCGCGTTTTTTATGACAACGGCAACCTGGGAACCGGCTTTATAGGTAAGATTTTCCGTGAGAATGACGCCTGACACAGCCTGCACACTTCCCGATTCGGCCACTGTGCCTGTAAGTGTAATAGTGTATCCTCTTTGAACACTGGCACAGCCTGCCATAACGTAGTTCAGTTCCTTCTGGTTTGTTTTTTCCTCGTATCGTGTCTTGCCGGAGATGGCCACCGTTCCGCCCTCTGGACAATCCGTTGCACTTATGTTTATGTTTCCGGTATTTTTTCCAGCCACACTTCTATTTTCAATGTTTCCGATGAAACTGGAGATCAGCATGGCAATTTCCGGAATCCTCCCCGCATCAGTCGCGCTTAATGGAGCCGCGCTGTCCGGTGTGTCTTGGCTGCTGGATTTTGATGACGATCCTTCGCCGCGGCACCCTGCGGCGAAGGGCAGCAATAAGGCGAACAAAATGGATTTCTTCATAGACAGGCTCCTCCAATCCGTTTTTCATAGGTTTCGGCATTCTTTCTTTTAAACTTGATACTATAGCCTTCAAGAAAAAGAATTTGGGGTAAAAGGGGGTAAATGAAAATGATC
>JADFZC010000347.1 GCA_015232735.1 Oligoflexales bacterium
AATTGTAGGAGAGACCTTTTTGATAGCGAACCTCTTTTGATTGTCAAGCGGTTCTTTTCAAAGGGTGAAACCAAGGCGTATTGTGAAAATTTAGGAGATTTTCTGGAGATGTCAAAGAAGTTATTCGTAGGTGGTTTAAGTTGGGATACGGACGATGATGGCCTTAAAAATGCTTTTGATAAATTTGGTGTCATAAGCGAAGCGAAGGTTATACGCGATCGAATGACAGGCAAGAGCAGAGGTTTTGGTTTTGTAACTTTCGACCTCGATGATGCAGCTCATTCTGCCATTTCGGAACTTGATGGAACCAATCTTGATGGCAGAGTCATTAAAGTCAATATAGCGGAAAACAAGGCTCCCGGTGGCGCGCAGCAGAAAAGAAGAGGTTTCAGACCTAGAAACAACACTCAAAACAGCAGCTTCAACCGATAGTTGCACGCACCTCAGGTCTGGTGCCGGATCAAGATGTTATTTTGTGCGCAACACAAAGAATTTCCTGTTGAAATGTCTTAAGAAATATCTTTTTGTGCAATGGGCAGTTTAGCGCCCTGTCTGCGTGCGAGCATATCTCAGGGATTCCCAGTTCAAACAAGATTTCCGGGAATTTGATCTGAAAGATTTTTCCGGCAACTATATTGCAGAATTCAAGGATGGCATCGTTCACCAGCGAAGGATTGTTGTCGGATTCCGCTGGAAAAACGTTTTTCACAAGATGAATTGCCAGATTTTTTGGGCAGATAATATACAGGTCTCCATAGAAAGGCATCAAAAGCTTGATGCCCACGCATATCGGATCCCTGATACTTGAAACATCATCCTCTGTTTCAATGGCATCGATGAATGCCATTTCACCCAGCGTCTCAATTGTGGCCTGTCTTACAATGTTGTTAATGTTGTCATCCACGGCAGTATTATCCCCATTTGTCAGTGTTCTTTTTTTCCTCTTCCCCAATATAAGGTGAAATCGCCTTAATAACATCCGCCGGCGAAGTCGGTTTTCTTATGACACCGGCAGCTCCAATCTCCATCAAATTCTGAACTCTCGAGTCACTTGCCATGCTTGTGATAAAAATGACAGGAAGTCCTGCAAGATGCGGAGTATTTTTAATATTCCGCAAAAAAGTGAATCCGGTCATTACCGGCATATTTACATCCGACACCACCAGGTCGATGTTCTCGATCATTCCCAGCATGGAAAAAGCATCTTCTCCATTCTCCGCCTCGATAATTTCACAAGGGTGGTCTGAGGTGGCCATCTGAATGCACTTTTTCAAAAACATCCTTGATGTGAGCGAATCATCCACAATAAGTATTTTTTTCATGTTGTCATACGCTCCATTCTTTACCGTTTGATGTTGATACCATTACCCTGCCTGTTTTCAATATAACTGTTACCGTACGGCTGAAATCCCCACCGATATCCATTGCATATATCGGAATATTCAAATTCCACAGGATCTTCTTTGCAGCGTTGATATTCCGCTCGCCAATCAGAAAATGACTCTCATCCCTGATTACACACGCACCTCCGACAATTTTCACGATGTATCCGGCATGAGGCGCAGAATTTATCCTCTTCATCTGACTTATGAGATAGAGGATTCCCGTATCGACAAAATAACCTGGACAGGTTCTGGCCTTTTCAGGACTGATTGAGGAATCCGGAAGGGCTATGTGAACCAGCCCCGCCCCGCGAACCTTGGGATCTATGAATATCACAGCGATGCACGATCCAAGCGCGTAGGTTTTCAACTCATATGATGGAACATTTGAGACATGGCACTCTCCTATTCCAACGATCAGTTTTTCGGTCATGTTTTTGCTCTCAAATACCTAAGAAGGTTTGTTGGAATATCCTGCAATCCCCAGACAGCCTCGCATGCACCTATCTCGATTGCCACCTTCGGCATACCAAAAATTATCGAGGTCTCCGCGTTTTGCGCGATTGTATACGCCCCTTTTTCCCTCATTTTCAAAAGTCCGCCCGAACCGTCACAGCCCATTCCCGTAAGTATCATTCCTACCGCATTGCTGCCGGCACAGGCTGCGACGGAATTAAAAAGGACATCGACAGACGGGCGGTGTCCCCCCACCTTATCACCCTCGTAAATCGAGACTTCATAAAAAATCCCCGTTTTCCTCAGCTCCATCTGCATTCCGCCAGGAGCAATGACTGCTCTGCCTGGAACAACCCTGTCGCCCGACTTGCCTTCCATGACTTCCACTTTCGATATTTCATTCAGGTTTCTTGCATACATTTCAGTGAAGCCCTTGGGCATGTGCTGCACTATTACGATACCCGGAGTGTCTTTAGGCAACTTTGTTATTATCTGCCTTATCGCATCTGTTCCTCCGGTAGAGGCGCCAATGGCTATTATTTTATTTCCGCAGTGTTCAAGGGAATATTTCTCTTCCTCCACCTGAGGCGCCTTCATGGGTTTTTTAAAGTGGCTTACATTTGCCGTTGAAGCTGTCTTTATTTTTGTCCTGAGCTCCGACATCATCATGTTAATGCCGTCATGCACATCAGCGGTCGGTTTGGTCACGAAATCAACGGCGCCAAGTTCAAGCGCCTTGAGCGTTATGGATTTGCCCCTTTCCGTAAGAGAACTTACCATCACCACAGGAAGAGGGTATTGCGGCATAAGCTTTTCAAGAAATGAAATCCCGTCCATCTTGGGCATTTCAACATCAAGCGTAAGAACATCGGGACGAAATTCTATGATCTTGTCCCTTGCTGCATAGGGGTCCGATGCGGTGCTTATCACCTCTATCTCGGGATCCTTGGATAAACCCTGAGTCAGTATGTACCTCATCATAGGTGAATCTTCAACTATAAGGAGTCTTATTTTTTTACTGCCTTCCGTCATAACTCTTCCTTTTTCATATAAACCGAAGGTACAACATATTTTAATCCTCCGATTTCACGCTCTATTGTTTCCGAATGGCCGATAAAAAGATATCCTCCGGGAAATAAGAGATTTGAAAGCTTTCTGACAACATCATTCCTTGTCGTCCTGTCGAAGTAAATCATGACATTCCGGCAAAATATCACATGAAATTTTGTATTAAATGGAGTCTCTTTGCTGATAAGATTATATTTTCTTATCGTCACTTCCCTGCGAACCTCATCTATGACGGAAAAATCACCATCTCCACACGGCTTGAAGTATCTTTTTTTGATTTGTTCCGGTACTTTTTCGACGCTTTCCTTCGGGTATACGGCCTCCTTTGCGATTTTTATCATATCTTCAGATATGTCTGTCGCAAGAACACCGGCATCCCATGCTGAATAATTGAAACCCATCTTTTCCTTCATCAGCATGACAAGCATGTACGGCTCCTCGCCGCTCGAACATCCGGCGCACCAGATCCTCAGATTCCTGAGGCGCCGTTTTTCCTGATTTTTTATGATCTCGGGAAGCGCAGTATCCTTGAAGAAATCAAAGTGCTGGGATTCCCTGTAGAAAAAAGTATAGTTGGTCGAAATCCTTGAAGCCAGCTCGCTAAGGGCGCTGCCGGTATGATCTGTAATTATATGATTGTAATATTGATCGAAAGTCGTAAATCCAAGTTCCCTTACGATCCTTTGAAGCCTTACCATCAGAAGGGTACGCTTTGACTCAGGAAGATTTATCCCGATTTTTTGATAAACGAGCGCGCTTAATTTTTTAAATTCATCATCCGTTATCTGAATGACTTCTTTTTCAAACGGGTTTATTGCATTATTTTCATTCATGAAACCAACTCACGCTACAGCCAGGTGCATCAGTTCGCCAGCATCAAGTATAAGGCTGACTTCCCCGTCTCCGAGAATTGAGCAGCTTGCCACTCCC
>JADFZC010000348.1 GCA_015232735.1 Oligoflexales bacterium
GCACATCATGAGGTATTCTTGCTCTTACAGATATCTCCCTTGTTTCAAAGTTACTCACGGAAAAGAGATTAGTTCCGATCAATTGGCTGATGTCAGATTTAGTGAAACAACTGAAAATGATTATTTGGAAAACAATTCTTTGACATGGCAGGATGAGTATACCCTTAGGTTGAGTGGATTTAGCGAGGCCAAGTCAAAAATGGCCATGGAATTGGAGAGAAAAAAGAAAGACCTTGCAAAGGCAAAAGAACAGCTTGAAATCAAAATCAAGAATTTCGCATCTGAAAGAAGAATTCTCACTAAAGAACGTGAAAACTTGGCGAAGGAAATGGCGAGAATCGCCGATATGGAAAAGGAATACATGAAAATGGTGGAAAATCAGAATAAGGCCACATCTGATGGACAGCAAAGCCTGAGCAAGAATACAAAGATGACAAGCGAAAAAGCTAATGAAAAACCGACAGAAAAATCGACTGAGAAGCCCGGTGATAAAAAAGAAGGGGATAAAAATGCTCTATAAAGGGAATCCGGCATTTTGGCTTTTAAACTTGATTCTGATTATATCAGGGATAGCGGTTGCGCAGGAAGTCAGGATCAAGGATTTGGCTAATGTTAAAGGAAACAGGCCAAATCAGCTTATTGGGCTCGGGCTTGTTGTGGGACTTAGTGGTACTGGCGACTCGAAGGCTTCCATGACAACGAATAAAGCTGTAGCCAATCTTATTACACGGCTAGGCGTTCATTCTTCAGTGGATTCTGTATTGACAAAGAGTGTCGCTGCTGTTGTTGTGACAGCTGAAATGCCTGCATTCGCTAAAAATGGAGATAAAATAGATGTGAAAGCATCAGTGATAGGGGATGCCAAAAGTTTGGCGGGAGGTATGCTTCTTCAGACTCCTTTGAAAGCTGGAAATGGTGATACATATGTGATTGCTCAGGGGTCGGTTGTTGTAGGGCAGGCTGATGGCAGGGGGGCTAAAGTAATGACCTCAGCCTTGGTACCTCAGGGAGGAACTGTGGAAAGGGAGTTTGTTCCTTCCATTGTTACTGATGGTTTTATTTATCTGAGTTTAAACAATCCCGATTTTACTACAAATACCAGGATCGTGGAAAAAATTAACCAGGAAATGAAAGGATTTTATGCTGTTTCGATGGATCCGGCAACAATCAAGGTTGAGTTGCCGGAATCATACAAGGGCATTCCTGTCGAATTTTTTTCAGATATTGAAAATATGAAAGTTCAGATGGATCAGAAAGCAAAGGTTGTAATCAATGAGAAAACAGGGACTGTTGTTATGGGATCTGATGTAATTATCGGAAATATTGTCATAACCCACGGAGACTTAAGTATTCAGGTGGGTGCAAAAGGTGAATCCAAGAAGCGGCTTGTTGATATGGGAGGAACAACAGTTGGCAACCTAGTGAAGGGTTTGAATGAAATGGGAGTAAAACCAGCTGATTTAATAGGAATTTTACAGGCAATTCATGCATCTGGCGGATTGAAGGCGGAACTGAAATTTCTATAAATTTGAAAATCCAATAAGTGTTGATAGGAATATTAAAGTGAATATTAATTTGGAATCAAAGTTAGTACAAAAGCATCAAATTTTGGATATGGCCAATCAAAATAACGGGATGAAAACCTATTCAGAAGAGGATTTTGAAGCAGCTCGCAAATTGTCTGAAGACTTTGAGGCCATTTTTCTTGAAATTGTGATAAAATCAATGCGAGACTCTGTTCAGAAGTCTGGACTCATGGGCAACAGTAATGGTGAACAGATATTTCAGAGCATGCTGGATGGAGAGTATTCGAAGGCTTTAGCATCACAACGTTCTACAGGTCTGGCTAGTTCCATTGAGGAATTCATGCTTCGGGCGATGAATTTGGACGCGGAAAAGATAAAAAGCATTATGGGACGTTCGGCATATGGGTGCCAAGGTTTGCAAGACTATCGAAAAAGAGGGAAAATGGAAGCAGGGGCACCAAGAAAGGAACCACTGAAAATAGGAATTTAGTATGGATACAAAAGCGATTGGGACAAGTGTGGGCAGAACGGGCCTTAATAAGATCCATGGTCAGAAGAAGACAGGGGAAATTGACTCTGAAGTCAATAAGGCTTCTGCCGGATCAGACGGAATGTCCGAAAGGGATTTTAATGTTAATCTGTCAAATCGTGCCAGGGAAATGGCAGGTGCAAGAAACAGAGCTCTGAATATTGCCAGAAATACTCCCGACATTCGAGAAGATCGAGTTGCTGAGCTTAAGGAAAAGATACAATCAGGTGCATATAAAATTGAACCGGAAAAAATTGTTGATGGGATGATAAAAGAAGCGATATTGGATAAACTAGCAACAGATTCAGAATGATGTATATTTGCAATATTGTCTCGGTGTTGGTGGAAAATGAAGTTGTAGAAAGTTGTGTTTGGCTTGGAATTTTTCCTTAAGAAGTTGAGAGGAATTGATTAAAAAAAGATTCCGGAGTTTATTGGTATAAATGAAAAAGAATGGAACGATCCTCCCAAATTTTCAAACAAAATTTATATTTATGTATATATAGCTGGCTGGGAATAATATCGATTCTTTTTAGTTCGTCATCCTGAACGAAGTGAAGGATCTCGAATTATTGGATCCTTCGCTTTGCTCAGAATGACGTGTAAAAATTTGTGTTATGGTCCACTTGTCGCACGTTAAACATATAAAAACTAAGCTGGAAAAAAAATGGAATATGAAACTATTCTCGAGAATTTGATC
The DNA here is from genome assembly GCA_015232735.1 of Oligoflexales bacterium. The sequence goes on from JADFZC010000348.1 coordinate 2,756, forward strand.
AATTTGGCTAATGAGATTTATAGGCACCTTAAAGATATTTCAGATGCCTATGAAAGCCTTGTTCCGGTTTTGGAGGAAGAACTTCAAGCATTTCGAAACTCTAATTTGGTAATGGCTGAAGAAGTTATCAAAAAAAAGGAGGATATTGGTGAACGCATTTTATTTCTTGTGAACGACCTAAAAAGTAATGCAAACAAGATTTTTCTCATTGGAAAGGAATTTTCTATTAAAGATTGTTCACAAAATGAAATTGGCAATTCACTTGGGAATGTAATAGCAACACTGGAATCTATAGAGAACAGGACGAAAGATGTTGGCTTAAGAAACAAAGTCTTAGGGCATATTATTTCCAAGTTAAGGGATGAGTATGAAAAATTTAGAAGATTGATTGATTCAGCTAAACCTAAAATTGAGATTAATGTCAGCATTACAAAAAGACTTCTAGAAAGGAACTATGAGCTTATGAGGTTTTTTCAGGAGGTCGATAATGAATCGAGTGTGACCTACAATGCTTTGGGTGAAACCTGTAAGAAATCTGATATATCTGTTTTGAAAGTAAGGGTATAAAATGTCGGGACTTTTTCATACTCTGGGGATTGGGGCCGAATCATTATTTACTAGCAGACAGGGAGTCGATACTGCTGGCCACAATATTGCCAATGCACAGACAGAGGGTTATTCGCGGCAAAGAGTTAATGTCACTGAAAGAGATCCGTCTGAAACTAGAGGTGTGATTATTGGTAATGGTGTCTATGCCAAAAACATTTCCAGGGCGCATGACAAATATATTGAAAGAGAAATTGTAAATGCAAACCAGACGTCGGGAAGAAATAACACCAAGTTTGAACTCTTAAAGACAATTGAGGGTATTTATAGTCCTGAACTCAATTCAAGTCCAGCTGATGAATTGACTAAATTTTTTGCCAGTCTTCAGGATTTGTCAGTTTTTCCTGAGGAACTTATTGTAAGGACGAATGTTAAAGAGACGGCTGGAAATTTGGTAAAATCATTTCATCGACTGGATTTTGGCCTTAGGAACTCTCAAAATGACATCAATGAAAGGCTTTCGGGGGAAG
>JADFZC010000349.1 GCA_015232735.1 Oligoflexales bacterium
TGGAACTCAAAATTGTTTAAATAACAATGGGTTGTAAGGAGAACTTTATGAAAAAAAACGAGATCAAAAAAGTTACAGTTCTGGGTGGTGGCACGATGGGGCAGCAAATTGCCCTCATTTGTGCCCAGAGCGGATGCAATGTTGATATTTATGATATTGCTGTAGAGAGCTTTCCCAAGTTCCGAAGCAGGATTAAAGTCCTCTCAGAGATTTTTGCTGCATCCGGAAAGATCCCTCCGGAGCAGACTGAACAGATCCTTACGCGCATCCGGTTCACTGGAAATCCGGCCGAGGCAGCAGAAGATGCGGATCTTTTAAGCGAATCGGTTCCTGAGAATCCATCTCTCAAAGCGAAGATCTTTGCTGAGTTCAATGCGCTTTGTCCACAGCACACCATCTTCACGACAAACACCTCCACCCTTTTGCCATCGACCTTCGCCGAGGCAACAGGCCGTCCTCAGAGATTTGCCGCATTTCATTTTCATGACCTCAGGGTCACCAGCATCGTCGATATCATGCCGCACCACAAGACATCATCTGAGACCATGGAGGTCATCCGCTCTTTCGCTTGCCGTATCGGGCTGATCCCTATCGTCATGAAGAGTGAAAGTTCCGGTTACATTTTCAATGCCATGTTCTCAGCACTTTTAAGGGCCGCCGAGAATTTGGCCGCTGAAGGCATTGCCTCGGTGGAGGATATTGACCGTGCCTGGATGGGTGTCACGAAAATGGCGATTGGACCGTTCGGCATGATGGATCAGGTGGGGCTTGACACGGTGCTCAGTATCAACAGCAATCGCGCCGAAAGGTCACATGATCCAATTGATATCAGAAATGCCTCGATGCTCAGGAAATATGTCGAGCACGGCCACCTTGGAGAAAAGAGCGGGAGGGGTTTTTATATATATCCCGATCCTGCTTACCTGAATCAGGATTTTATCAAAGGGCTTAAGGAAGATGTTTAGCAATTCATTATCTTGGTAACTGATTGTGGAAAAAATCCATCAAATCCAAATTATCGAAAGGAACAAGTTTATGGGAAATTATCAGAATATAAATACATTGAAACCCGAAGGAATAGAGAACAGAAAAGCCTACCTGGTTGGCGGTGGAATTTCATCCCTTGCAGCAGCCGCATACCTCATACGTGACGGTCACATGGATGGCAAAAATATAACTATTTTGGAAGAAACAAATATTATGGGCGGCTGCATGGACGGCTCTGGAAACGCAAAGAACGGTTATATTATTCGTGGCGGCAGGGAAATGGAGGAATTCTATGAGTGCTGTTGGGACTTATATGGAAAGATTCCTTCTTTGAGCAATCCGGAACGAACAGTCCTGGACGAATTCAGGGAGCTGAACATCGCTGACCCCAACGAGTCCACTTGCAGATTGCTGCATAATTGCGGTGAAAAAGCTGACTTCTCATCCCTTGGATTAAGCGATCTTCACGTTAAACAACTCACAAAGCTTATTCTCGCAACTGAAGAGGAGCTGGGAGCCACCACTGTGGAGGAATATTTTGACCCTTCATTTCTGGAAACCAATATGTGGTGTTTCTGGCGCTCGATGTTCGCATTTGAAAATTGGCACAGTCTTGTGGAAACCAGGCGGTATATGCTGCGCTTTATGCATCTGCTCCCTGGAATGAACAGCTTGAAAAACATCCTGTTCACAAAATACAATCAGTATGATTCCATGATTCTACCTTTGGAAAAATGGCTGAAATCCAAAAACGTCGTGTTTGATCTGCATGCACTGGTCACGGACCTTGATATTTGCATTGACGAAAACAAAAAAACCGTTACGGCAATTCACCTTTTGCGTAACGGTAAAGAAGAAATCATTCATATCACCGAAAATGATCTGGTATTTGTAACAAATGGATCGATGACGGAAAATTCCACTCTTGGAAATATGCATAGGCCTGCAACACTTAAAAGGGAGCTTGGCGCATCCTGGAATCTCTGGAAAAACATTGCAGGGAAAGATCCGTCATTTGGAAGACCAGAGGTATTCTGTGGCGATATTGACAAGACCAAATGGGAATCTTTCACCATAACATGCACGGATTCCAAGATAGCGGATATTCTCAAGGATCTTACCGGCAGAGATCCGTACTCCGGCAAAGTCGTTACCGGAGGTATTATGACTATTAAGGACTCAAGCTGGCTTTTGAGCGTAACATGCAACAGACAGCCTCATTTTATCGACCAGCCTGAAAATGTACTGGTACTTTGGGCTTATGGTCTTTTTCCAGACAATGTCGGTGATTTTGTCAAAAAGAGAATGTGCGATTGCACCGGTGAAGAGCTTGTGACAGAGCTTCTATACCATCTGGGCGTGAAAGATGAATTATCTGAAATTATTAAAACCGTCAATGTCATACCCTGCATGATGCCCTATATTACAAGCCAATTCATGCCGCGTGTCAAAGGCGATCGTCCTGATGTCATTCCTGCTGGCAGCGCCAACCTTGCTTTCCTGGGCCAGTTTGCAGAGATAGCCGATGACTGCGTGTTCACGGTCGAATATTCCATACGCTCGGCTATAACGGCCGTTTATGGATTGCTTAAACTTGAGAAAAAAGTCCCTGAGATATCCCCGACGAAATATGATATTCGTGTGCTGGTCGCGGCAGCGAGGACGTTATACAGCGGACGGCCGCTTCCCGGAGAGAATATTTTACGTAAAATATTGAAAGGTACGAGCCTTGAAAGTTTGATCTGATTTTTAATACTCCAAAAAAATTGCATCAGCTCTCCTCGCGCCTCGTTCGAACGAGGCGCGAAGTCGCAAGTTGGTAAAATGAGAACCTGGGGCCGCCCATTTTATTTCCGTCCTATCGGGAATATACACTCAGCTGCAGCTCCGCCGACCTGCACGGCGGCTGAACATTCTTTCCTTCATAGGCGGGATTTTTTATGTAGGCCCAGACGGCACGGCCTTTTCCCATTGGCATGATCTGATCCTGCTCTCCCCATCCCGCTGCGCTTAATTTTACGGCGTCTGAAAGAGGTTTTCCCTCCTGGTCAATTTCCATGAGGTAATAGTTCTGCGGGATACTGTATTCGTGCTTGTATTCCGCGCTGCTGTCGAGATTTTTCATTTCAGCATACCCTACGAGATATGTTCCGTCGCCAAACGGCACAAGCTGCGGATAAGACAAAAACGTGCGCGGTTTTGATACGAGCCATTTGATACTTCCGGAAGGTTTTCCGTCCGGATTGAATCTGACAAGGCCTATCGAACTTGCCGGTTCCTTGTCGCGAAAGTTTACGGATGAGTCTGGTTTTCCGTTGATCCCGGCAAATACGCCGATAAAACCGCCGTCGGCTAACGGCTGCAGGGAGGTCGGACCTCCGCTTATACTGAGAGATTTATATAGTGAGGCATCAGCGAATCCCTCAGCATTTTTTCCCTCGACGCGCATCCAGAAGCCGCCTCCTGCACCGCTTGTCCCCAGTGCCGGCAGATCGGTTCCGCACATGACAGCGTATTTTTTTGTCGCAGGATTGAAGGACGGGTGGTTGAAAAGGGTGTGTCCGCTGGCGCAGGACCACATCCGGCTGCGGCCTGTAAGCAGGGAATAATCGGATCGGCTTATTATGCCGAAAGCATCACCGTCATGTTTGCTCTTTCCGTCCGGGCCGAAGACCATTGTTTTAAGGGACATGCCGTAGGTATTGTCCTCCTCGCCAAGGATCAGGTAATGATTTCCGTATTCCCAGCTTCCGATAGCCTTATGCACAACGAACTTCTTTGGATTATTCTGGATATTGCCGTCGGACCATTCGTAGAGCCACTCTTCATCGATGGGACTTTCG
>JADFZC010000350.1 GCA_015232735.1 Oligoflexales bacterium
CAGGGAAAAACTGTTCATAGTTGTCCGCAACCTGCTTGCGAATGCGTTTAAATTCAGAGATCCGGCGCGTAAAAACAGCATCGCGGTTGATTTCATGCTTGATCATGATGGATCTCTCACCATCTCGGTGACAGACACGGGGATCGGCATTCATCCGGAAGACCAGGAGAAGATTTTTGATGAATTCTTCCAGGTTGAGGGAGATGGAAGACGGCGTTATGAGGGAACGGGTCTGGGATTATCGATTGTCCAGCGCTACACGGAAATAATGGGAGGTCAGATAAGGCTGATTTCGGAGCCGGGAAAGGGGTCGCGGTTTATTTTGTGCCTGCCGTCGAGTTCTGCAGCAGTGGGAGATCATATAAAACCGGAGAATCCGAATATGAGGCATGCCCTGGAAAAAGGGCTTATCTACTCCAGGAAGGAAAAGTGTTGCCAGGATGACCAACCTGCTTTGAATCCGGGTGATCGCCATAGAGACGATTTGTCTGTACTGCTGCAGACAAATAAGATTAAAGTCCTGGTTGTTGACGATCATGCATATAATTGTGAAGTCATGCGTGACATTCTCGAAGCCTCGGGATATGAAGTTGAAATTGCGCTTGGCGGTGAGGCCGGTCTTGATAAGATGAAAGATTTCGTTCCCGATCTTATTCTTCTTGATATGATGATGCCGGGTTTTTCGGGTGAGGATTTCATAAAATTTATTAAGAATGATGATAAATTTGCCAAAATTCCAGTGATATTCGTGACGGCGCGCAGTTCTGATGAAGATGTCATCTCCGGTCTTAAAATGGGAGCTGATGATTATCTGACAAAACCGATAATATCGGAGGAACTGATGCTTCGCGTCAGCAATATCCTTTCAAGGATAATGTATATCCGCACTCAGAGTGAACGGGAAACCATAATAAAAAATATTGGCCTTATCCAGGAAATTCATAAATCTTTCGGCAGTCTGTCAAAACAAATCCCCAAGGTTCGTCTGGCTGAATGTTATCGTGCGGCGGAAGAGATTGGCGGAGACTGGCGAAGTGTTTTTTATGATGAAAAGAATCAGATGCTTGAGATATTCATAGGTGACGTGGCAGGACACGGAATCTCCTCGGCTATCTATACTGTGGCCGCTGCCGGAGCTATAAAGAACGCGATTTCAATGCTTGGTGATATGCCTGACAAGCAGAGTCCCATAGATCGTGTAAGGATAATCGCACGGCATCTGAAAAGTGCCATGCTTGAGACATCAATAAAACTTGAAAAATTTATGACAATGGCCATGATCAGCATCAACCTTGAAAGCGGCAACAGCGCAATCCTGAATGCTGGCCATAGATCCTGTCTGCTGGGAGGGGGGGAGACCTGCAGAGTACTTAATGCCTCGGGTGATCCTATCGGAATTGATTCCGCAAGGGAGTTCGAATGCATCGAGTTTGAGTTTTTGCCTGGAGACATACTCTTTATGTATACCGATGGTCTTATGGAAAATCGTCGTGAGAATGGGAAAAACCTCAGACTGCATTCACTGAAGCAAATACTTGCCGGCGGCGGTCAGGATGTCGAGAGGATTAAAAAGGACATGCTGGAGACACTGACGGATTTGTGGGGCGACGGTGCTATTGAGGATGATTATACCTTCCTTGTTGTCCAGAGAGTATAGCTCCCCGGTAAAAATGATCCCGAGTTTAATCGCATAATGGACTCACTGCGTGATTCAATCCAGAAGTTGCGGCATTAAAAAAGTCAAGGAGTGAATGGTCAGATCACTGCCGGATCCATTTAAGGCAACCGTTCACACACTGGAAAAATCCATTTCCAATGCCCCATGGTTCACCCGTTTGCCCCTCGGCATATCCCACTTCATCGCAGGTTTTTCCGTCCCTGTTGTATGAGCTGCAGTCAGTACTGACAGATGGCCGGCAAACGTCCCAGGGCATCTGAGTTCCCCAATCGGAAAGGGCTGCCAGCGTCTTCTCATCCGAAGTCTCATATTTTACAGAGTCGATATATGCTTTTGACGAACCTGTAAGATTGAGATTGAGAGGCCCTGTGAAATAGTTCTGGGTGTCCGCGTCGTTGCTGTACCAGAAGGATATGGCCAGATACATGGTGGTCTCGGGCCATCTGTTTCCTGAAATGTCCTTTTTGTAGATGGTGTGCCGGGCGATGGTCTGTTTTTCATCCGCATCCATTATTATGAATTGAATTTTTTCTTTCGAGTAGTCGATTATGTAGCTGTGATATTCCCCGTCGTTGAAATCAAATGCCCTTTCCTCGACCTCTTCCACGAGCGGGGACAGAATCTGCTCTCTGAGATGCCCGGGGTCGATTTCACTGTTTTTATTCGCGTAACGCAGGATGCTTCCTCCGTCAAGGTCATTGTAAACCGGAAGAATCAGGTCGCGATGATGATGGTAGGCATTAATCCAGGTCACGTTGTCGGCGATATATCTGCCTTGGCGCCACAGCGTCGTTACAAACTCGAAGTCCACCTCGTCGTGAAGGCTGAAATATTTTTCATTTTCTCTCAGATGTCCGGGTACACCCATTATATAGAATGACATGACAGAACCGCCCGCAATGCCGCTTTTCATTTTCATGGTATAGCGACCGTAGGATAATGCTGTCTTTGTGATCAGGCTATCGTTCATGGAGAGTACAAGACTTCCGGCAGAAAGTCTGCTTTGTTCATTTGTACCGGAAAGACAGGAATTCTGATCGAAATTGTCATAAAAAATCTTTGTATTGGCTGATGGACCATCAAATGATACATGGCTGCCCCCGTCTTCAGGGACCGGCCGGCAGCCGCCCAGCGCAAAGTGCGCCAGGATTGGAAGCATTATGAAACGACATTTGTCAAGCACGGCTTTTTCCTTAAAACAAATTTTATTCGAGGCAATCGAGTCTTTTTACTATTATGGCGTTCCTTGTGCGTTCAATGCCTTTTATCCTGATTTTTTCACCCTCCACCTCGAAGTAGAGACCATCGGCGTTCATCATCCGATCTCGCATTTCGTTGGTCATTATCAGGTCGAAGCTTCCCTCGGATGTTGTTATTGTTATGCCTGTGGTTTCACCCCCAATGGCAACGACCCTGGTCATGAGGGTTCCCTGCAGCATCACATCCTCTCGCTCGCCTTTGAGGCAATATCCGGACTCCTTGCTGTATACTGAACCTTCCTTACAATTACATACGGATGGGTGTCCCCATGCATTGTAATCTCTTGTGCATACGCCCCTGCCCTCGGCAGTCATGCGCTCGGAAAATCCCGCTGAACTGATAGTTAGAAGAGAAAAAGCAAGTAAAAATGATGCATTAAAGTTCGCAATCTTCATTTTAAATTCCTTTCTTATTGTCAAATCATAGAAATGTGCCTGAATCAGACAGGCAAGGATGCCAGGAACCGATTGATAGCATCAAAATGCATCAAAAGGATAGACTTGGCCAGCCAATTGAATAATATTTCAGGCTGTGCATCCTGCAAACTCGACATATCCGTGCTCAAAAGTTAACATACGATGGAAATTGTTCAGGGCTGCTGCCTTTTTTCCGGGCAAAAAAGCCTTAAGCCCTGGGAAATTGTTTGCCGGTCAATAAGATACTGGCGGTGAAAAACGCGGCATTTCCATCTTACGGGACATACAACTATCCATAAAAACTGAAATATGATAACATCTATTAATATTCTGTATTTCCTGGGGAAAATCTTGGAATCAGCTGGTAGAGGCTCCATCGCGGGGTTCAGTATGTGTTTTTGCTGAAGGGAGGCTGTTTTATGAAAAAGGAGATATTGTTGACATATCTCTTCGTGGGGATTGGACAATGCATTT
>JADFZC010000351.1 GCA_015232735.1 Oligoflexales bacterium
CCCCGATACAAGGCACCAATCATGATGTTTTGTCGCTTATGGATAGCTATTTTAAACCAATTAATTAGTCTCTGGCGAGCCTTAGCTCGCATAGGATCTGGTTGGAACAACTTTGTATTTCGAGACAGATAAAAAAAATTAGATTTGAAAAGGAAAAAAAAATGAAAATAATTTTAAAGGTAGTATTCATTATTCTAACAACAATGGTCTTTATCAGCTGCGAGGATGAGCTTGACATATCTGATAGTTCAAAGTCAGAGGCACAGTCAGATGCGATGTCAGAGGGAGCTTCTCATTCCGATCCTGACCGTTATGCTCTCAAGTTTTATAGTAAATCTATCAAAACTTACTTGAAAATATCGGAGCCAACTGAAGAGGATCAAAAGACATTAGCACTGGCTGAACTAAAATCCCTAAAATGTCAGGACTTGAATATCTCAAGCGACAAAGACAAAGTAAGTGAAATTAAGCGGATTCATGCTTCCAGGGTTGAAGAGGTATTGTCCATCATAGGAAACAACAAAGAAAAGATGCACAGTTTTTTAAAAAGACACGACCTGCTGACAGGATTTGAAATACCCAGATTCAATGAAGAAGAAGTGAAAACTTTTTGTGAAAAATTAAAAACGGAAGATTGATTCCTGTTCTTGATTTGAACTCCGACCGCAAGGGGGGTAGGCTGTCAGTTTACGAATACTTATTTGCCTTGTTTAATCAGCAAACATCATAGAAGTAATACTTAGAAGCGGCACTAATTTTGAACTATCCTGCTAGATGCCTTGGTATAGCTTAAGTTCGGTGATTGAATTCTTTGGAGTGCCTCAAATTATTGAAAAACAAAAATTGAATGACATGTAAACCTTGCTGGGCAAAGGAATAATAAGATTTTTTATGTTGTATTTTTTGAGATTAATATGAAGTGATCAAATTTTAATAAATAAATTGTTATAAAAAATAAAAAAGCATCTAATATCCTTTAGTTTCTTCCAAAAAATCTTAAATCAAAGGATATTATAATGCTTGAAAATATTATAACTTTATTGTCAAGTTTATGCAATATTCCAATTAGAAATCAGGAAAAAATCGGCTCTTACCTCCTATTTCTCATGATAATAATGAAGAAACATAATTTTATGTCTGCATCAAATATGTTTGCAATCCATCCGTCGTCAATGTGATCTTCTTTCCATCTGCCGTTCAGCAGGGATGATGGTTTTATATGCAAGAATATTTTTATTTTTTATTTTAAATTGTTATCATTAAATCGGCAGCACACTTTAATAGCTTTAAAAGAAGTTTTACCAATATGGCTTAATCGGGAGAAATAAATTGAGAAACAAATTATCGTCTTCAAAGATAGGCAAGGTGTCTTTTGTTATATTTTTTGTATCTCTGTTAATGATAGCACAGAAGGTAGCATCTCAGGATTTCATCCATTACTGTGAAAAATTAAAGAGGGCAACAGAATTGATTGGGGAAGATAGAACCACCCTTGAAATCATGCGGACAATCGATGACCTGCTCCCTATACACCGCGAGAAAGAATCAGAGGCATTTGTCAGAGTAAAAAATTATGACTGTAAAAAGGCATTTTTGATTTTAAAGCAAAGAAGCAGCCTTAAATTAAATACATCAGTTAATGTAAGATGTGACTGCTGCCCTAAGGAAGCAGGATCAGTTTGTTGTGCTGCGCTCTGCGTGCATGTACGCCAGTACAATGATCTTGCTCCAATCGGATCCATGAATTGGCTTGAATCTATTGATTTATCAGGGACTTCTTCTGTGGATTATTATATTGATAATATTGAAATAATCTTCAGAATTACGAAATTAGTGGAGTTAAAGCTAAGAAGACTTAAAGATGGAAATCAGCTATTATCAAAACTGCCCTGGGAGAAAATTCCGAATCTCAAAGTATTAGAGTTACGAGATATGAACCTAAACGAGACTGAATTTTTGACCAAACTCCCTCAACTCAGATCTCTTGATCTTTCATATAATAATCTTCATTCCATCTCAGGTTTAGGTGCGCAAAAGGCACTAAACTTAATAAATGTTTCCTGTAATCCACTTGATAATCTGAGCGATTTATCGTCTTCGGCCAATCTTGAGCTAATCATTGCCGACATAAGAAATTTAAATGCGCTTGACTTCAATCTTCCAAAGTTAAAAGGTTTTTCACACAAGCCCTCTCATTGCAGCATTTCTTCACGTTCACTTGGCAAGGAGTATGCAAAACCACTTGATATAAGCTCGTTCGCCAATTCTAAAAAATTAGAGTTTCTCAACATTGAATCCAGAGAAATCATTGGAGTCAATTCTTTAAAAGATTTGACTTTTTTGCGATGGGTCAAGTTTAAGATAAACAATAAGGATAGTTTTCCAATTGATATCTTGCCTCCTAATGTTAAGTGGCTGTTTCTAAAACCTATTAATCTTTTAAGTCCTGAGCAGATTGATACTGCAATCAGGAGAAGAAAAATATGCCTGGACTTTAATAGTATCTGTGGATCGAGTCTTAATTTTCAGAATATGATAAAATGCTTGAAACAAAACAATATTAAGTGCGATAAAACCTGCATTGAGCAAAATGAAACAAACTGCGACGACATTCGTGATGACGAGACCAAAAAAATCAAAGGGACTGAGTATTTTAATGTATTGAAAGCTCTTAGCTACTAGAAGCACAAGCATTTAGCCCTTCCTGTTCCCGCTATAAGACTCACGGATTTCTTGCACAACGAAATCCGTGATTGGGATCGGTCATAACAGGGCTGCTGAAGTTACGATAGGTAGCTCTCAGTTGGCTAGCTGGATTAAAGCGGCTACCACCACGTACCACCCGTCCGGCTACTTGTTTCAGATTGGCGCAATTATTACAAATATTTCCCTCACGACTATACCAATCAAGACTATACCAGTCCAATACCCATTCATCAACTCCTCCCGCCATATCCATGTGCCCCCATTTCCCTTGACCCGCTGAACATAATCCCACATCTTGGGTTGAACATGAGGATGCGCCGCCGTAGTAGGCAATTGTCTTATTTGGCTTTTTATCTCCCCATGGATATAGCCTGTTGTCGCTTCCACCGGCTGCAGCGTATTCCCACTCCGCCTCTGTAGGCAGTCTTCCTCCATCCCAAATACAAAAGGCAAAAGCAGCATACCAGTTCACTGTGTCCATTGCACGGTTCTCATTGGTGCCAGGATTTTTAGTCCATGCCCTAAAATTCTGGGGCATTCTTCTAAGACATTCTTCCTCGCTTGACAAATCTCCAGCTTTTATCTCAGATTTTTTTGGATATGACGAGTTATCCTTGAATATTCTCATTGCTTTCTCCAAATAGACGTTCCAGGAACTTTGCCAGCCACTCCCGGGAATTTTAGGATGTGCTCCTGTCGAATCTGAAGGTCCCTTTCCATTATATTGATTCACAAATCTTCTAAATCTGCCAACCGTCACTTCATATTTGTCCAGATAAAAACTATCGACATTCACCAAATGTTCAGGCTGATCGCTTTTTCCACAAAAATGATCTTTTGGACAAGCGTCTGTTCCATTATCACTCCTACCCATCAAGAACGAACCTTTAGGTACAAGAATGGTTTGACAACAGCTTGTTCCCTGACACGCATCGCTAGCCATTTTTTTACAAGATGGAAAGTTCGAAGGTGTGTTATTCACTGGACTGGTTTTAACATTTTTTAATTTACCCGTTGAGAGATCGCTAGGACTTTGATCCTTTTTTACCGGGTCAATCGCGAATGCAGAGTTGATCTGGATGAGGAAGAATATGACATATCTAGGAATTATT
>JADFZC010000352.1 GCA_015232735.1 Oligoflexales bacterium
TCCCGAAATTCATCTTCCTGACGCGGGCTATTCGACCATTGCCGGAAGACGGCACTTTGATTTTCGGTATGTGGCGACAGGCCGGGACAGAAGTGAAGTCATAAGATGTCTTTCAGAAAACACTGCGGGAAAAATAGAGGATATTTCGAATGTCAAAGGGGAAAGAAGGCTTGCCTTCATGTTTTCCGGTCAGGGAACGCAGTACCTTGGAATGGGAAGCGGGCTGTATCGCGATATCCCATCTTTCAGGGAGGATATCGATCGGCTTTTGAAAATAGCCTCTGAGCTTGGAGATGAGGTGCTTGGCCCCTGTATCAGAGATGGCAGGCAGCTCTCTGAAGCCCAGCTCAAAAATACGATATATGTCCAGCCCATGCTTTTTATGATCGAATACTCGATGGCCCGCCTTCTTTCCAGGGTTGGGCTTGTTCCGGAGTTTTTGTTTGGGCACAGCGTGGGAGAGGTGGCAGCGGCGGCGTTTTCAGGCATGTTTGACATCAGGGACGCTCTTTTATTCGTAATGAACAGGGCAAAATGGATGAGCGCTCTTCCCGAAGGAGGCATGCTGAGCGTCAGAACCTCGCACGCAAATCTTTTGGAGATACTGCCGTCCTCTCTCGACATAGCGGCGGTAAATGCGGGGGATTTGTGCGTGGTGGCCGGGCCTCATGAGGAGATATCGGAGTTTCAGAAGCTTCTGGAAAGGGAAAAGATACTATGCAAGCCTCTTCATACCTCGCATGCCTTTCACTCACGAATGGTCGAGCCTGTATGCGGAAAGCTCAGGGAACTTCTTTCAGGATTCAGGTTTAATTCACCGGGAATTCCGATTCTGTCTTCAGTGACCGGGGAGCTTCTTGATGATGCGAAGGCGATGGATCCTGAATACTGGGCCAGTCATGCAAGGGTCACGGTAAATTTTGAGATGGCCCTAAAGGCTGCGCTAAAGAGTGAAAACATCTCTTTTGTCGAAGTCGGTCCCAGAAATGCCCTCTCATCTCTGGCATACAAACAGGCGCATGGGAAAAAGGGATTCGTCTCCGTTTCGACGATGGGGGATAAAAGCGGGGATAGCGCGGAATGGACTTTTTTCATAAAGGCCATGGCGGCGCTCTGGCAGCATGGATATGAGATTTCCCTCGAAGAGACTGTTTCGCATTATGATGCAAAGAGGCTCTGGGTGCCGGGATATCCCTTTTCAAGAGTGAGATACTGGCTTATGCCGGATGGAAATATGAGTTTGGATTCAAATTCAAAAAACCTTTTAAGCGAGGCAGGGGTGAGAAAGGAGCAAGGGATGAGAGAAAAGTATATAAGGATGCTGAGAGACGAGATAGCCACTTTGCTGGAGGAGGCTTCGGGAATAAGGATAGATGAGCCTGAGGATGGAACAAACTTCATGGCACTTGGATTCGATTCGCTCTTTTTGACCCAGGCGGCAATAAATCTGCAAAACCGCTTCAAGATAAAGGTGGCTTTCAGGCAGCTGATGGAGGACATAACTTGCCTCAGGGATCTTGCCGAATATATGGCAAAAGAGCTTCCTGAATCTGCGGCTTCCTATGCTGTGGAGGAGGAAACACCGTTAAGGCAGGTGTCAGGCGAAGCAGATTATTCTGAATCCTCCCGGCAGTATCCGGCGTATTTCCAGCATGAATCCGCCACCACGCCTCCAGTCTGTCAGCCCTCTTCGACTCAGGGTGTTACTACGGCTTACGATATTTTCGCCCAGCAGATAGCGCTGATGCAGCAGCAGATTCAGCTCCTTTACGGTCAAAAGGGGCTTTCTTTGCATTCTGCATGGAGTCAGCCGGCTTCAAATCCCGCGGTTTCAGGCCCGTTGCATATTCATTGGCAGAAAGCACCTGAGGACACGATGCGAAAAGATCAGGGCATGGCCCGGACGGATGAGCCGCCCCACGGCGCTGATGTGATCCGGCATGAACAGAAAGAGATGACCGAACTTAAAAAACAGTCCTTTGGCGCCATAGCGCGCATAACAAAGAAAACTGACAGGGGCATGAGCCGAAGGCAGAGGGATGCGCTTGAGAGATTCACGGAATCATATACAAAAAAAACCATGACATCGAAGAACTATGCCCAGAAGTACAGAAAGTGCATGGCGGATCCCCGCGTGGTCACAGGTTTCAAGCCTTATTTCAAGGAGGTTGTCTATCCTTTGGTTATCGCAAGATCATCCGGTGTAAACATGTGGGACATCGACGGAAACCAGTATATTGACATGCTCTGCGGTTTCGGAAGCTGCTTTTTCGGGTACCAGCCAGATTTTATCATGAAATATGTAAAGGAGCAGCTCGATCAGGGAATCGAGCTGGGCCCGCAGTGTTCAAAGGCCGGAGAGGCGAGTGAACTTGCAGTTGAACTCACGGGCATGGACAGGGTGGCATTCTGCAATACCGGCTCCGAAGCGGTTCTGGGTGCCATGAGGATGGCACGGACAGTCACGGGCCGTCAGAAAATAGCGAGCTTCAACGGTTCCTATCATGGAATCAACGACGAGGTGATTGTAAGGGGAACGAAAACCGGACGGCCGGTTGCAGCAGCTCCAGGCATTATGCAGGGTGCTGTCCAGAACATGATGGTACTTGATTACGGGACCGAGGAGAGCCTTAGGGTGTTGAGGGAACATGCGCATGAACTTGCGGCTATCCTGGTCGAACCAGTTCAGAGCCGAAGGCCCGAGTGGCGTCCCTTCGATTTTTTGAGGGACTTGAGAAACCTGACCAGGGAGAAGGGGTGCGCGCTCATATTTGACGAAGTGATAACCGGTTTCAGGTATCATCCCGGAGGGGTTCAGAGGGCGATAGGCATAAGGCCCGATCTTTCGACATATGGAAAGGTTGTTGGCGGCGGGATGCCGATAGGAATGATAGGCGGTGTAAGAGAGTATATGGATGCCCTGGACGGAGGATACTGGTCGTTCGGCGACGGCAGCATTCCGGAGGTTGGGGTTACATATTTTGCCGGGACGTTCGTACGCCATCCTCTTGCCATGGCGGCGGCTGTTGCCACGCTCAGGCATCTGAAACAGGAGGGGCCTAATCTTCAAAAGGGCGTCAACGAGATGGCCGATGGTTTATGTGCCGAGCTAAATTCCATGTTTGAAAAGATGGGAGCGCCCTACAAGTACTGTAATTTCGGATCGATGATGAAGCTAAAAATCATCGATGAGACCCTGCCGCTTGCGGAACTTTTTGCGACATGGATACGAAGCAAGGGAGTCCACATCATAGACGGTTTTCCGACATTCCTGACCACCGCCCACAGGGAGGAGCATATTCATAAGATAATGGAAGCCTTCCGGGTGAGCCTTGAGGAGATGGGCAGGGGAGGCCTCCTTGAGAGCGAAGGAGAAAGCGTGACTGTCAGAAAAAGCTATTTCACCGACGATGGCGAAAAGCCTATCCCTGATGTCGATGGAGCAAGGATGGGTCTTGATGCCGATGGAAATCCCGCATGGTTCGTTGAGGATCCAGATAGCCCCGGCACTTATCGCCAGATAGGATGAAGAAATGAGATCCTATTCATTTCTATAGTATTCCAGATAAATAATTCGGGGTAGCATTAATCTCACTATTTTGTATTTATTTTGATTTTTGACTATTTGGGTTTTGACGTTTGACATTTGCCATGTATTGAATTTTCAGCTTTAAAATATGAAACACGTCAAATGTCAAACGTCAAAACCCAAATAGTCAAAAATCAAAATAAATGAGAAATAATCGTGTATTATTAACTCTCCTGAATCACTCTTACCCCGAATTATTTATCTGGAATACTATAGT
>JADFZC010000353.1 GCA_015232735.1 Oligoflexales bacterium
CCGCCCAATACGAAATGGTCATTTCGTCCCTTGAAGAAAACAGCGGCATGACCCTTTTGGATTTGAGAAGGCAGCTCGCTGTCCTTGCCTTCCAGAAAACCGCCGAGTATGAAATGAGGATAGCAAACGAATTTCTCGAAAGATTCGGATCATCCCATGCCCCTGAAAGAAAATTTGTGATGATGGAGAGGCTTTCAGAACTTCGCTATGGCGAAAATCCGCATCAAAAAGCGGCTCTGTACAATTTGAAGGGCCTGAAGCTTCCCGAGCGAAAATCCCCCATCGCCACGGCGGAAACGATTTCGGGAAAGGGGCTGTCCTACAACAACCTGCTCGATGCCGACGCGGCATGGAGATGCCTCTCCGACATTCACAATTTTTCAGGCAAAAACAGGAAAATCGATAATCCCAACTCGGTAGTGATAATAAAACACCTGAATCCATGCTCAATCGCCGTCGGGTCCGGTCAGCGTTTTACGCTCGAAAGGGCATGGGAGGAAGACCCTGTGAGCAGTTTCGGGGGAATAATAGCCTTTTCCGCACCTCTGGAGGAGGATACCGCATCATGGCTTTCAGACAAGTTTGTGGAGGTCATCCTTGCACCTTCGCTCACAGAAGGGGCAAGGGCTGTTCTGGAACGCAAGAAGAACTTGAGGATCATCCTTACGCCCATAATTGAAAGCGGATTTAAAAGCAAGGTCCTGAAATCAATTGACGGCGGACTGCTTTTCCAGGATGAGGACACAGCCTCACCGGAGCAGCTTAGAAGCGTCACATCCAAACCATTTCCTGAAGACAAAAAACCCCTTGCGCTTTTCGGCATCCATTCAGCAAAACACCTCAAGAGCAACGCCATTGCAATAGTCGCCGAGAAAGACGCCTGCTTCAAGATGATCGGCGCGGGAATGGGTCAACCAAACAGAATCGACAGCACAAGAAGGCTTGCCTTTGCAAGGGCAAGGGAAAAGGGGTATGAGGACTTCAGCGAGGCGGTCCTTATATCCGACGCTTTCTTTCCCTTTCCGGACAACGTCGAGGCGGCGGCTGAAAACGGGATCAGGTTCATTGTCCAGCCAGGCGGGAGCGTGAAGGACGAGGCAGTCATATCAGAATGCGACAGCCGCGGCATAGCAATGGCCTTTACAGGTGTAAGACATTTCAGGCATTAGGGGATGGTTGAATGAAGAAAAAAATTGATTACAAGGCGTCCGGCGTGGACATTGAAAAAGGCGACCTGTTCGTTGAGAAGATAAAAAGGATGGTGGGTTCAACATATAACTGCCACGTTGCAAGCGGGGTTGGAGGCTTTGCGTCCCTCTATGAAATTTCGCCGGACAGGTATCTTTCAGCTGGCACGGACGGCGTAGGGACAAAACTGAAAATCGCCCAGCTGCTCGGAAAACACGATACAATCGGAATAGATCTTGTGGCAATGTGCGTGAACGACATTCTGTGCACGGGAAGCAGGCCGCTGTTTTTTCTTGACTACTACGCAACCTATAAGCTTGATCTTGCCGTGAGCGAAGAGATAATAAAGGGGATAGTGGAAGGCTGCAGACAGGGCAAACTGGCTCTCATCGGCGGAGAAACCGCCGAAATGCCCGGGATTTACCAGGAAGGCGATTACGACCTTGCCGGATTTGCTGTTGGAGAGGTTGAAAAAAGCCGGCTGATAGACGGCTCAAAGATAAAATCCGGGGACCAGATAATAGGCCTCGCGTCAAGCGGTTTTCATTCCAACGGATTTTCACTTATAAGGAAACTTGTGGATCCTTCTGAAAGGGAGCTTCTTGAGATGTGCCTTCAGCCGACCAGAATCTATGTATCCCTGATCCACTACCTTATCGAAAAATATGAAGACTCGATCAAAGGTCTTGCCCACATAACCGGTGGAGGCTTTCATAACATTCCAAGGATAAGCGGGAAATGGAACTACAATATCGCGAAGGTTCCGCACCTTGATGATATCGCCCCTGTGATAAGAAAAGTGACCGAGCGGGCTGATATGGGTTTCGACGACCTTTATGGGACTTTTAACATGGGAGTCGGACTTGTCATGGTTACCGACAGGGGAGACGAGATAATGGGCCATCTTTCAAAGATGGGAGAAAAGGCATGGCATCTCGGCGAGATCTCCAACGGAGATGGAAAGCTTGTTTTCAAAAACAAGTAAAAAATGCAAGATTTGACTCCAGCCTATTTTGATGTATGATCTTCCTGTAAAGATAACAATTTTTAAAAAAAATCCAGAGCCTCCATTTTTCAAGGTGATTGATAATGCGTCCTTTGCCAAGCACTTTGCCCGGATTGGCAGCTGCTGAAAACAGCAGTCTGACCCTCCGCAGGATCAGGCTTTGCCTCATGTTCTTTTTTCTCATGACAGAATCCGCCCTCGCTGACCTGGCCATGCAGCACATGTCCCACCAGCGCCACAATATTCCGGGAGGACGCGCCGCACTTCTGGGCGGCGCCTATACGGCGATTTCAAGCGACCCGTCAGGGCTCGTGTATAATCCCGCCGGTCTGACTTTTTCACAGACTGAGGTTTCCGTAAACACCTGGATACAGGATGATACAAATTTTGTATTCAAGGGAGCGATCAACGGCGAGGATTTTCATGAATCATCCAAAACCAGGTATGCCAGCTTCGTGGGAGGCGTCCTGAAAAAGAATATCATAAGCCTGGGGTATGCGGCCACCACTCTGGACAACCGCGACCTGAACCAGAACGACAACTTCTCAGGCATTTCAGACCAGCCCGGCATGACAAGCGAATTCAAGCGCATTCACCAGGAATCAAATCTTCTTGATCTTCTCGGAGGCGGCATAGCTTTCAAAATAGGCCCGAGTTTCTCCATCGGAAGCTCCGTCTTTTACTATACCCGGACAATCGAGTCGATGGACTATCAGCTCGTAAAAAACAACGGCGGCAGCGGCAACATAATTGAATCAAAATACAAGGTCGACAACACCGGGATAATGTACCTGACTGGAATTATCCTGAAAACCGGCACGCTTTCTGCAGGCATATCCTATAGGGGCAGCAGTGTTCAGAAGAACAGCACCGGCATGGTCGGAGAAATCGTATCATTCAAGAACGCGGAAAATCCGACATTTCAAAGCGTCGTCACTTCCGACAACCATATATACGACGAGTACGTGCCTCCAACCTGGCAAATAGGGATGGCCTTTATCCCAAATCCTTATTTTCTCATAAGCGGGGATCTTCTGTATCATGAGGGAAAGTCCATGAACGGTCAAAGCCCGGACCGCGAAAACACCTTTAACTACAGCCTGGGGATCGAAGGCGGCTTCACAAACTTCAGGCTTCTGATAGGTGCATTTTCAAACAATTCAATGTTTCCAAAACTTAAAAATGGACTTGTAAACCAATCACCCCACATCGATTACTCTGGATTTTCAGGCGGGGTGAGTTTCGGCACAAAGAACCAGGAAGCGCTGATCGGCGCTGTCATGCAGACAGGCGAAGGCAGGGCACAGATCATCATAAATTCTCCGGACACGCAAAAAGTGGAATCAAAAACAATCATCTATCTTGGCAGCGTTCGATTCAGGCTTTGAATGGATACCCTGAAGTCTCAAGTCACGAAATGAATTTCAACAGATCGACAGGTCTTTCCAATAGAACATCTGCCCCGCTATCAACAAGTTCCCCCCTTGTCCTGAAACCCCAAAGCGCGCCTACGGCGATCATGCCCGCATTTTTCGCCGTCAGCATATCGGCTGAGGAATCCCCCAGAAAAACTGTATCCGAAGGCTGGACTGAAAGGCGCCGGCATATCATG
>JADFZC010000022.1 GCA_015232735.1 Oligoflexales bacterium
GTCAGAGGACTGAAAACAATGGGTATTAATTATAAAATTTTATTATTTGCCAATTTGTCGTTTTTGATGTTGCTAGCATCGGGAAATTCATATGCCCAGGTTGCAGGAGGTTCTTCCGCAGGGGAAACAGGTGCAAAGACTGTGCTGGATGAAAATCCATGGATTTCGGCCAGAGCCGCCGGCATGGCTGGAGCGTTGTCGCCTCTTGCAGATGGAAATGACGCGCCTTATTACAATCCCGCCGGGATAGGAAATATTCATCAAAGCACAAAGGCTCCAATGCTCCGCCTTCTCAATTTTCCATGGATTGGAGGCGGGATCAATGAAAATTCGGCAAAAATATACAGGGATGAAAACAACAGCAAAAATGTTGCGGGCGAAGAGACAACGATAAAAAACGGGGTGCTGGATGCAAACAAGGGCAAGAGGCAGTATGGGAGGGCGTCGATACTTCCGGCTGTGATGATAGGCCGTGTTTATTTGGGCTACTCGTATGATACTCAGATTGCGGCTGTGAGCAAGGGCGAGGGGAGCGATCTTGTGGATACTCACTACAGAACCAGTTCGGGACCTGGTGGCGGTTTCAGTTTCACGGACAAAAAAGAGAGGCTTTACCTCGGGGTCTTCGGGGCGCAGATAGCCAGGCAGGAAGTCAGCGGAGATTTTGCCTTTGCCGATATTTCCGATCCGGTTTTGCGGGGTGAGGTTGTGAAGGAAAACGAAAAGAAATATGAGGGAAATATGACCAACGTGGGGATGATCTGGAGGATGTCGGAAAAGGCCAAACCCTCGCTGTCTCTTGTCGCCAGGAACGTTGGGAAAACAACCTATGCGGCAAAAACCCCAGATACGGAAAATGTAGTGGTGAGTGAGGATCTGACCCTTGGCTTTTCAGTCTCACCGCGTCTTGGGAAATTCGGATATTTGAATATGGTACTGGAAGGGGGAAATATCACGGATGAAAATGTCACACTAAAGAAAAAGTTAAGATCCGCTCTCGAATTGACGTGCGGCGAAAGGTTCGGCAGCCTCTCGGGGTTTGGCCTCAGGGTCGGCGTAAATGATGCGGGAGTTTCCTATGGAACACATATCAACCTTGGGATTTTGGGCCTTCAGGCCGCAAGTTATGCAGTTAATATTGGCAAGGATAATGAAAATGTTATAGAAAGACGCGGAGTGGCTATTTTTTCGGTAAACCTTGGCGAATATTGATTGGATAGAAAACAACCCCTTTCTCTAAATGTGCTTAATGCAATAACGAAAGCCTGCTATGGTCAAGAAGCTGTTTTTTATTAGTGTATCACTCAAATTTCTCAAATTCCTGCTTGTGATGTTTTTTGTTGTTATAACAATTTACGTCCTGTCCGTCGGTCTGACAATCGATGATTCGCAGATTGAGTCCCCCCTTGTCGGAAAAACGGGTCACAATTTTGACCTTCTCAAGATTCAGGATCGGGAGCATTTGGTGGATGAATCATCTGCAAGGTTCACGCTTCACGATCTCAAAGGGCACAACATAGTGCTTAATTTTTGGGCAAGCTGGTGCGTCAGCTGTAGGAAGGAGGCCGGGGATCTTGAAAAGTTTTGGAATCTGAACAGGAAAAACGGAATAAAGGTTGTCGGGGTAGCTATTCAGGATAATCCCGAAAATGCAAAACATTTTGCTGTGAAATTTGGCAAGACCTACCTTATCGGGCTTGATGATACAAATGAAACGGCCATTAATTACGGAGTTACGGGGGTCCCTGAAACCTTTTTCATCGACCGTAGCGGCAAGATTCTGCACAGGAGAATAGGACCTGTATCTTTTTCCGAGCTGGAGGATGCCGCCAGGAAATATTTCTAGGGCGCTTGGCCCAATATTTTTTTTCAATTGCAAATAAATAAAGTTACTGAGATGGTACTACATCGGCAAAAAAACCGGATTTGATTGAAGAGTCCCGGAGAGGAATTATTTTTATTAATTTTTTTCAGTAGATGTATTTATCATCAATTGGAGAAAAAGATATGTTTAAAAAGAGAGCAACGGGTCTGTGCATTAAAAGTGGTCTTTTTTTGGTTCAGTTACTTCTGATTTTTGTGCCTGTGGCAAAGGCCTTTTCAGCCGGCACCCCGGATGAGTCGCTGGGAAAGGCGCTTTTAAGTTCTGTAATGTGGCAGCGGGGTCTGAATTATGTCTATTTTCCAGGCATTTATGCTACACTTAATCCGTCCGAGACCGATAGCAGCAGATTTTTCAGGGTAGAGGTTTATTTCAAAAATCCCATGAATTCAGGCATGCTGGCGCCAAACATCCAGGGATCGTGGCCCCAGATTGAAAGATATCAGCTGAAATTAAGTACTGAATCAAAAAACTTTGCCGGTACGGCGGCAATGGTCAACCAGTTTGTGGAGATGACGCAGCCTTTTTGTGACGAGAGGGCAGCCAGCGATGAAAAGACTGGTTCGATTTTGGGATACAGGTGCTACGTGGATCTGTTCATTGGGACGGAGACTCCAAGGGGAACCCTTGGTTTTTCCCTCAATGTGGTAAGCGAGGGAAAAAACCTGTCTCATCCCAATCTGGTATTTATGATCATCATTCCGGATAACAGTCCCTCGGCGCTTGTCCATAAAACCCGCCGTCAGGGGGCGGATCATGACAATCTTGTTCCCGAAGAGGCCGTTTCCTTCGAAGATTATGAAAAAATAAGGAATAATATTGTCAGAATAGGTCTTGAGGGGAATTTTTCATACGGTTCGGGATTTCTCATACGGAATATTCGGGATCTAAAAAAGCAGCTTGGCAGTACGCAATTATATTCCGCAATAAGTCCGGGTAAAGGTGCTAAAGGAAGTTTGTTTGTCGTAACGGTAGCCCACCTTTTTCCGGATTTGTACATGAGTGAAAACTCAAGTCTCATGGACAGGCAGGGTGAGACTCTTCTTCTGGGAGACGGGATTAAATATGATTTGACCGTAAATGGACAGTTTATGGAAAAATCGGCCATGCTGTACGCAAAGGACATATCGACAGATATTGCGGTGCTGTCGGTAACGGAAGAAAAGATTGTCGAAGTCTTGAAAGCACTTGGATATTTTGAACATCCTTACAAAATAGGTCTCAAAGTGGCTGGTTCGACCGAATTTGATTCTTTATCGTGCATAGACAGCATTTGTCCGCGTTATGAGGTGTGGGGATATCCGACCTCGAAAGGCGGGATTCTGGAAAAAAAGGTCGGATATTTGGCTTCGGGGGAATATCCGACTGACGATACGTCCAACTTTGGCAATATTTACAAGCTGAAAGTTTATCCGGCAGACCGGGATGGACAGGTTTTTGCGGAAGCGGGAATGTCTGGCGGTCCAATTTTGAATAAGTATGGCCTTGTGGTCGGAATAGCGACCGAACGTCCAATATCCGATAATGCGCTGATCGGTGTTGATATGACCAAGCTCAGGACTCGCGGAGGGCCGTCTGCGTCAAAGGGATGTTTCTCCACTTTCAATCCATTTGACAGGATTTTCCATCTTGTCAACCAGGATCCGAATTGTGATTATGGCACATTCGGCAGCAGTCAGCTTTTAAGTACCGGGCATATGGAAGGTGAGTGGATCGTGCAGGAGGTACTCGGTCTTAAAACGGATTCAGCGGCAAATCTTGTGGGCGGGCACGCGATCATCAACGGGCATGCGATTATAAACGGACACGCGATTATCAACGGGCATGCGATCATCAACGGGCATGCGATCATCAACGGGCATGCGATCATCAACGGGCATGCGATCATCAACGGAGATCAGATAGTAACAGGCAAGGATGGTGCAACGACAAGTTATTCCGGTACCCTGGATGAATTTGGAAGCAGGTACTTCAATGATGGTTTCAGATTTAATCCTGAATCTTTCAAGGAGTTCGATGTCAAAGGTGTACGCGTGCTCAAGAGACCCGTCAACTCATGGTCAGATGGTTTTATCCTTGGAGGTCTGATAGTGGGAGTCAAGGATCATGTTTCAGATCCTGAATTTGCCCCAATCTATTCCATAAGGGATTTTATTGTCTGGCTGCATAAGCATATTAATGAAAAGGATATACATACTCTCGTCCAGATGCGATAATGGGATGATTGTCAGTCGCCAGAGCTGAAAGCCCGGCGAGGTGTCCTTATTAGGCCCTAGGGTCTAGCAAGCGAAGCTTGCATAGGATCTGATTGTAACGTGTTGATTCCATTAACGGCCACACCAGAGATTCGATGGATAGACTGCGGATCATTTCATATTTTGCTGATAAATGCCTTATGGTCGCGGCAATGACCCTTTCAGTACGGGGGTGGGCGGAAAACATTTCGATAACGCCTTTTCATATGTCGATAGAAATCAAAAATATCAGGTCTGCGGAAAAAGAAATCGGGATGCCGGTATATAAAAAAATATGCAAAAACCTCGGAAGGTCTCTCAGTTTAAGGTCCGGGATATGGGGTCACGGAATAGTCAAATCCTACACATGCTACAGGAACGGAAAAATCTTCAGCGGAAAAAAAGATCCGCCCGAAGCGGGATTGCTGCTTGAAGTGGAGGATAACCCTGACGCCCTTGCCATTACAGCCTATTACACCGTAAAAACAGGTGCTGATGTTTACAAGTCAAAAGAAGCAATTGTCACACTTCCAACATCGGACAAGAGCGCCGCCATTCTAGCCGATTCAGAAATAACCTCCCTTGCCTCACTCATGATTGCGGATGGAATGCCCGTTGCAAGATCTGTTAAGCTTCCAAGGTCAAATAATGAAATTGTCGTTTCCGATAAGACTCCGAGAAGGTTTCCTTTGCCGATTCCTCCGGATGAATACAACATATTCTCGCTGGAATTCTCCACGGACAGGAAAGAGTGGATACCAAGGTTTGTCGGGACAGCGAAAAGAGACATATCCATGGATGCCAGGATCAAGGAGAGCAACAGGATAAAAGCAAAAACGATAAAGAATAATCCGGAACTTAAGGTGTCCTACGATGCAAGATACGTCTGGTCCGTAAAAACCGAGGGAAATGATCTCGCGGAGAAATCAGGGGACTACTGGGCACAGGACGGGAGGGGAAGGGGCCAAAACCATGAAAGGCTTGCCGCGGCTCTCGACAAAAGACTTGAGGCCTATGGATTGTCCAGAGACATGCTTCTTAACTCTCTGAAAGACACAATGGTTGCAGGTTACGGTGGTTTTAGATATGGATATTCCTTCATTCGGGGAAATAAGCTTTTTTCCAAGGCTCCCATGGTGGGAATCTTTACGGAACTGAGGGGAGGGCCTCTTGAAGGCCTCAGGTGGTATTGGGATTTTGCGCCAAAGACTCGGGTTAAAGTGGATGATTTTGAATATAACACCACATGGAGCCGGCCGACGCTCGGATGGTCGTTTCAAGTTCCCTTTGTTTCCATTCCGGGATTTAAAAAAATTGACATGGTGCCAAAAATAGGCCTTTTGGATTTTGACGCGACCATTCCGGTGGAGAATCCGGAAGACCCGGGAACCTTTTATCCTCAGACAATCAGGCTGAAAAATGCCCTGAGCCTGGGCGGTGAACTGGGTGGGGAAATAGCTTCAAGCTGGTTTCTTTTGAGAATATGGGGAGCCACGGACCTCTCATTTCCTGTGGTTGTAAAAAGTTCAGGTTCTGTTTCTTCGTACAGGGGAGGTCTTGACGTTTATTGGGATATTCTCAAGCTTGGCCATACTCTCGAATTTACGCTCCTGACTTTTATTGTTGGGGAGAGGCTGAAGATAATACGGAAAAACGAAGGAAATGGCCAAGATGAGGAAAACACGGGATTATCTCTGGAGGGCCTCGCCTATAATCTTGGGTATGTCGGACTTGGATTAACCCTGTCCTGGTAGCATCATTCTAATCCTGACGCCAGTAGGATATGCCGCCTTCGTAAAGGACTTCACCATTTTGCTTAATAATTTGAACTTTTCCAGTGAATATTTCGAGTCCCTTGTATTCATATGACTGGGCCAGTCTGCCAGGATACAGCTCAAACTTCATTTTCAATCCCGAAAGATCAGAGGATGACAGGTCGCTGAAATAATCCGGCTGGGATTCATTTCGTTCTTTCTTTCCAAGTCCATACAAATCAGCATCGGAAAGACTGAAATCAAAATAAACGATGTCACTGTCTCTGTCCTGAGTAAGATTTTCAAGTGAATATGGGGTTATCTTTAGTATTGAATCAGCAAAATCGGTTTCGCCGCACCCTGTTTCTCCCCATGGAATGAATTTTTGTGCGGCTTTGTCGTAACATCCTCTCAGACCACGATCCAATCCGGAAAAATTAATGGACAGGGCAAGAATTCCGTTCCTGTTGATTATATCTATTTTTGACTCGTAAAAAGCCTTTGCCACGCCTTTGACGTTTGCCGCCCGCATACCGGTGTCGGTCGCCTTTGTTGTTGCCTGGTACCATACACCATATTTTTCACGCATGGCATTTTGATCGCTAAGATAGCTCTGCTTTACTTTCTGCCATTCGCTGATGACAGCCTCATCTTCAGGGGTCAAGGCTCCATAGGCATCCTTCAGCTGGCTTTCAATCAAGTTTGCGGTCTCTCTCAGCTTCTCGTTAGTTATTTCCGCCTTGGGAAGCCTGGCTCCTCCGGCAAGCCTGTGAAGGAAGAAGTCGCTGTTGCTGTTTTGGTGATTGTCGCCTCTTTTTGCAAAATACTCCAGGATGAGCTCCAGTTTCAGCTCCTGTGTTTCACTGAGCTTCAGTGAGTCGAAAATAAAGAGGTTTCTATACATGGAACTGTCCGGCTGCTCGAAAAGGTTTATCAACTCTCCGGGGGCAAGCATGTCCAGATTCGAACGGACGGACGGATAAGCGATCAGACCTGTGCATAATTCGCTATAGAAGCTTGCAACGTCGGCTGACAGGTTCTTGCAGCTGACCGTTTTTCCGAGCGTGAGATTATTTGCAATATAGCGCGTTGGCGCATCCTTTTTACCGATGACAATCAGTTTTATCCTGTCGGACATCGAAGCGAATATTGCCGGGTCGTCTTCAAGAGCCATAAGCCGTCTGAAAAGCTCCGTATTCTTTTTGTCTGAAAATATCGCGGTCAAGCTGTTTTTAAGTTTTACTGCTTTCGAGTTGTTTTTAAAATTTGGCTTTTCCTCGTTAAGCCATCTTGTTTTCAGGACACCTTCCTGCCACAGGCAGCGGAAATAGTTTTTGCCAAAATCCTTTGATGGAGAAGGGGCGCATTCCTCGACATTTTCATTTAACAGTGCCGCGCTTTTGTAATAGCCGGCGCAAAAACCCAGAGGCGAAGGTACTGAGGCATACTGTCTTGTTGCAAAGTACGAATTGGTTGCAAGTTCCCAGATTTTTGCCTCGCAATAAAGACTGAATGCCTGCCTGGCTTTTGTCTT
This sequence comes from Oligoflexales bacterium, assembly GCA_015232735.1. The sequence goes on from JADFZC010000022.1 coordinate 7,405, forward strand.
TTTTTCGCTGTCATTTGCATATACTTGATCGATTTTGCCCACAAACCAGCCCGCGATGAATTCCTTCTGGCTGCTTGCAAGGTTCTTCTCCCTTGCGACGTTCTGGTAATTTTTTATTTTATCGTCCCAGAGTGCAGCCATTTTATCGTAGACTCCGCCCTTGTCGTATAATTCGACGTAACGGGACTGTTTTTCAAACCTGTACAGCTCGGCCCATGCGTTTCGCGCAGCGGCTGATGCGTTGAGGACATCTCCAAGCCGTTCTCTATTTGCGGCTTCATCGATCACAAGCACGGTGCCTGTATAACTGGACCGTCCAAAGCCTTCGCTTAAAGACAATACGCTGTTTTTATCTTTATAGTACTCGGGCGGCGTCACCTTGCCGCTGATCTGCTTTTTGGCTGTCGCGCCTTTGCCGCATCCAATAAGCGAAATAACTGCAAAAAAAACAATCGAAAGTTTTTGGCAATATGAATTGTTCATTTGAATCCCCTCATCCAGTTTTTAAAAATAAATATTCACATCAATTTGAGTGAAGTCCGTAAGAGGAATGTTTTTTCCTGCATACTGCTTTCTGTACTCGATTGTCGCTGAAGCGGGAGCCGCCATTTCACGTCGCTTATAGGCGCCTATTGTGGAGTATCCGATTCTGGCCTGGCCATAGAGAGCTGATTGATCGGTCTCCTTTTGAAGTTCGCTTTTTACTTCAGGGTCTGTGGTTTTATATCTGTCACCGAATTTTTTCGTGTAGATGGATCCAAGTCCGAAGACAATTCCCGACTGTTGTTCAATCTGAAATGAGATTCCGCCTTCCACTCCATCGCCAGGTTTAAAATTCAAAGCTTTTTTCTCAACTTCGATTGCTTCCGATTCGGTCTTGAGCCTGACAACCTTGCTGCCCGGTGACTGGTAGGTGTATTTCGCATATTGATTGAAAAAGGCCTGCTCTGCGATGCGTTCATCAACATACAGCCCGAATGTCCCTCCCCATACGCCATTTCCCGTCGGCAAATCGGTCAGAATGTCTGGATTGTCGACCTTGCCTGTAGGTGCGATTACACCGACGGCGGAAGCCATGTTAACTACCTTCTTTTTATAGATGCCATATTTTGACACGAGCTGCATATCGCCGAGGGCGGTTCCATGCCAGGGGGTAAGCTCAGAGTAGCCGTTGTCCCGCAATTTGTTATTCAGCCTTTGGACGGCATCCGTTATCTTACCGGCGGCCTCGATGGCCGATTTGGTGTTGTTTGTATCTTTTGATGCCAGGAGGCCTACAAATTTGTCTGCGTTTTGGTTGGGCGTGAATCCGACTTTTACATCAGTGCTTGCCGAGTAGACCGGCGCAGCAAGGGCTATAGTGAGATTCTCGGAAATTCCATATGCGAAAATCGGCGCTGTAACGTTTATTTTTGCGGCCAGATCGGCTTTGAAATCACCTACGGATTCATTGTCGGAAAATCCCTTTGCGGACAAAAATGCCGCAAGCTGTGTCTTCTTTACCCCATCCTCGTTTTTTAAAATGTCTGAAAATTTGAGAGGCTTCATAAGGGGAATAGCCAGAGGGACCCTGTCGCCGTGCAAATCGCTCTTTTGGTTTGTCTCGGTGGACACGTTCCTCAGTGTTAAATTGCGGACTCCCTTGGGAAGAACCTGGGCGTTCTCAAATGCATAAGCTCCAAGGGCCGAAAAAAGGAAAATTATTGCGACCAATGATGATCCATAATGATGTTTATTCAAACCAACATCTCCTTTCAGAGCCTGTTGAAAAAGCCATGACTCGGCGTTGCTCGTCGCCTAAAAAATCCTCATTTACCAGCGCGTAAACTCCGGTTTTCCTCCTCCTCGCGCCTTGATTCCCGGCTTTTTCAACAGGCTCTCATTATTCAAGTTACAAACAAATCCTATACTTTTCCTCGCCTGCCAGGACATGTTTTTGGCGCTATGGCTTTCCAGATTAATATTCCGGGGCGGACACAAAGAATGACGTCCGTCCCTAATCATTTGTCTGAAATGCCATGGAAGCGCCAAAAACTGATTATTTAAAAGATGTCTGGAACTGCTCAAGCAAATTCATGCAGTGAATGGTTTCCGGGCCAAGTCCCTCAGGCAGCATTCCGTTTGCTTCGAGTTCTTTGAAATCAGCGAGACTCTTGGCGGTGAATTCCTTTGATTCATCAATGCGTCCAAGTTCTTTCAGGATCATTGCCTTGCGTCTGTAGTTTTCGCAAAAATCAGCGCCTGTGTTGTTTGAACCGGGAAAAGCAGGTTGCGCAAGAGCCTTGTCGATCAGTTCAAGGGCTTTTTGAGGATTGTAGAGTCCTGGAATCGGTTTTGCCTTCGGGTTTGAAATTATTCCCGCCTCTGATCTTAAAAGTCCGCCGCCTTCATATGACATGTTCAGCCGACCGCCCTTGGAGAAGGCTTCCCGTACCAAGACCACGTTCCTTAGATTTTCAACTGTGCCTGACACCTCGCTGTAGAGGCCTATGCATGCAGCGCGCCAGTACCAATATTGTTCGGTTTCATATCCGAGAGCCTTGGGGGAAATAAGTTCCATCTTGTCTTTCCAGCATTCGCTGAAAAGTTCGCGCCGTCTTTTTTCACCTTCGCCTTCCTTTGTATTCAATACCTCTCCTTCGTAGAAGTATGTTCTTCCAAGTTGTGTGACCGCATAGACAAGATCGCTCCCTTTCAACTCTCCGCTGTCGATCATAGCCTGATACGCCGCTCTGGCTTTCTGGGTATTTTCAACGCTGCCCTGCCTTGTGACCCATATCTGATCGGCGCCTGAAAAATCTGCAGCGGCGGCCGAGCCTGCGCATAAAATAACCGCAAACAAAGATCCCATTAATTTGTTAACCATTATTCGTCTCCTTTACGTTTTCGTGACCGTGTCACAAATTTTCATAATATGACTTCTCGCGGAACCCTACCCATAATTTTTATTTGTGTCAATTAAGATCACGGGAAATGTCCCGACAACATTTTCTATTGTTTTCAGGGGAGCAGGTAAGTAATCAAGTGATTATTTAGTCCGCCGCGATTTCGCGCGGCGGACTAAAGTTTGGCCATTTTCCCATGTCGTCGTGGTAGTGTATATGTGATTGTGTAAAAACAAAAAACGGTTGATTTTGTTAACAAAAGACAAGTATGAGCGCATGAAGAATGTCAGCCCCAACTATCGTAATGGATCATGTGAAAGGAACTTTTTGGTTAGAGATGTTCGTGATCTGAAAATAAAAATTCCTTGTGATCGCAAAGGAGAATACTCATCAAAGTTGATCGAGAAATATGACAGATATGATAAAGCCTTGGAAAAAGACTTGTCACTGTTATTTTTATCTGGATTATCTACACGCAACATCAGCCTGATTTCCCAAACCTTGATCGGCCGAAAGATCTCGGCAGCAGAGGTATCGAAGGTAAACAAGGAGCTTTCAACGGGCATCGATGCATGGAGATTACGTTCTTTAGAACCCTACAAAATCGAGTATCTCTATGTGGATGGTGTCTTTTTTTATATGAGAGTGGATTATAAAATTGAGAATAGCGATGGAGAATTTAAGTGTAAAGATCAAGTGTTTGAATTGTTGGTTTGCTGTATAATATCCCGTTAATTTGAACGATTGCATTTATAAGTTAGATCAGCTGAAAAGATGTAAAAACTGGTTGTATTTACTCGATCATGAATATATTCCTTTGTTATTATACCTAAGGCTGATTGGAATTTATATGTTTGCACCACCGTTTTATCTTTTTCTTGCAGGAACTGTTTTCTACTCACTATTAATTTCGTATGTCGGAGATGGCTTTATAGGCCAGAGGCTCTATAAGACAATGCCCTGGACCATCTTGATGCTGATTCTTGTCAGTTCTCTATTGTTTGTAAAAAAAAGCGATTTTGATAAAAAAATCGCTTTGCCTCTTAGCCTGTTGATAATAATAGGTCTCATGCTGACTGCATCCTACCCTTTCGGAATCGGAAATATCACTCTTGTCACGTTGCCATGCGCCTTCCTTGTGCTCTGTGCAATGTTCGTCGGACGCATTTGGCCATTAAAATCCAACATTTTATGGCCTGTAACAGTAGGTGCCACGTTTCTTACGGGAATTTGTAGCCGTATAATGGTTCTCAAGAAGTATCCGTTTGCAGCCCAGTCGGACATGCTTCTTTTGATTCGCAAAGCCCTGAGTGAATTTGTCAAAGGCAACAGTCCTTACATTTATCATATCATGGACCAGACGCCGAACTACTCATACAAGCTGCCTTTGACATATTTGCCTCTCAAATGGCTTTTATACCTGCCAGTTCACATTGTCAGCGCGGACCTGAGGCTTTTAAATATCGCTATTGAAGCACTATGTTTTATCATCACAGTACATTTTATCACATCGCGTGTAAAAAACATGGAAGACAGGCTTGCCATGTTTGTCCTTGTCGCAGCTTATTATCTGAATAGTTACTTCATTCTCAGAATTGATACGGAGATTTCGGTTTTCAACCTCTTTATCCTGCTTTTCACTTTCTCCTTCTTCATGTCTGAAAGGTTATTCGTTGATGCGGTACTGGGCTTGGCCCTGGCCGCCAATCAACTGGCACTGCTATTCTTGCCATTCATATTTTTGTATCGCTGGAAAAACCAATCCATAAGGCGCGCTTTTGCTGGAATTACGATCAGCGGCCTCGCTTTTAGTGTTTTTATCGTTCCCTTCCTCTTCTTCTCTCTCGACGGTTTCCTTTATGGGATAATCGGGCATTGGAAAAACGTTGAGATCTTCAAATACCAGTGGGCGTACCAAAATATTAATAACTTGAACATGTCGATGCTGTTTTACAAGTTTGACTTGCAGGCGTATTTGAAAATACTTCAACTGGTCATATTCTTTTCGATCTTTGTTCTATACTGTCAGACCAGGTCATATAAATCAAAATGGCGTACCATGGTTTTCTCAATGGTGGGTCTGTATTGGTTTTTGTCGTTCAATGTTGTTGTCTGGACTTATCTCTATCAACCGCTGTTTTTGGGATTCGTGCTATTGTTCATATTGCAGTACGGGAATATTGAAATGTCTGACTCACGAGCCCCATTCAGGATGTCCCTGTGTTCGGCAATTGCATTGGCGGGAATATTTCTGTACTTCCATATGTACAATTTCTCGAATCCATACGCACATATTCCGGAACGCAATTACGATGAAGCTTTTTTCATGTTAAGGCACGGCCACCTCGTAAGGACCGATTTTTCCGTCGAGCCGCTTGACCAGAGTTGTAGTCCCGGGAAAAAGATTTCAATCGATGTTTTGATTACAAATGACAGCAAATACAGGATTAATTCAGACTCAAAACCACCGGTGTTTCTTGCTTATCAGTTCTGGGATTCTAAAAAAGAGGTCCTTCTCGTCGACGGGCAAAGAATCAGAATCGACCTGCAACCAAATAGCAGGGATATGAGGATCCATGTGGAAAACATAGTATGCCCTGATGAAAAAAAGACAGTGTGGCTCAGGCTTCAGTTGGTTCAGGAATCGGTAGGATGGCAGCGGGACTGCTACCCTCCTAGCAAATTTGTGGAAATGGAGATGATTCAGGAGACGTTGTGAGAATGGTGTGGCTACTCAAAATTATGTCAAGCAGCAATAGGAACCCAGTATAATCTCCTTAGAGCCTGTCTAAAAAGGGTCGGACTCTACGTTAATCGTCGTCGGGCGATCCTCATTTACCGGTATGTAAACGTAGGTCGCCCTCCTCCTCGGCCTTGATCCACCCCTTTTTAGACAGGCTCTTAGGGCATGTTCTCATGTTCATACATTGAATCTGAAATTTATTATATCACCGTCTTTTACAATGTATTCCTTCCCCTCAAGTCTGTAGAGGCCGGCCTTTTTGCATTCAGCTTCGCTTCCAAGGCGCTTGAAATCATCGAATGAAATGGTCTCCGCCCTTATGAAACCTCTTGCTATGTCCGAGTGTATCCTGCTTGCAGCGTCCACCGCTTTCGATGAGGATTTGATGGGCCATGCGCGGCATTCATCCTCTCCGCATGTGAGAAATGAAATGAGTCCCATGGTCCTGTACGCTTCTCTTATAAATCTTTCCTTTCCTGTTTCCTTCAAACCGTAACTTTCGAGAAACGAAACCTGTTCATCCCTCGACAGCTCATTCAATTCGCATTCAAGAGCGGCGGAAATTGGAAAATACGCCATATTGTTTTCACAAAGCTTTTTTTCAAGGTCGGAAGGGATTTCGGTTTCTCCCTCCGGCTGGTTTATGAGGACCATGCATTTCTTCAGGCTCAGGAAGTTGTAATTGTTTAAAAGCCTCATTTCTTCCCCGGAGATCTCCTCATCACCTGGAAACCTGTTTTCTCCCAGGATGAAGTGAAGTTTCTCGAGAATCTTCTGCTCAGGCAGTTTCCTTTGTTCCTTTTTCTGTCTTTCCAGTCTGTTTTCAATAACGATAAAATCTGTAATCACAATCTCGTCCATAAGTTTATTGTATTCGGCAAGAGGATTTCTGGGGGATTCCGTCATGACCGAATCAAAGTTTCTGAGAACAAGTATCAACAGTTCGGATTTCTGGATTATGCTCTTCGTTTTTGCCGGTATTATGGAACTTTTTTCCTGGACATTTAAGTCAGTGAGTATGAATTCGGCATAAGTTGTTTTTTTAGGATGGTAGACGGAACAGAGAAAATCTATTCTTTCATCGGGAACCTTTATGGAACCGATGCTCTCATCTTTCTTCCCGGCATCAACGGATGTGAGTGCCTTGAATATCGAGGTTTTGCCCGAGTAGGCCAAACCTGCCAGCGCAGCTTTCATTGTGTCCTCCAATCGGCCTTGTCTTATATGTCCGCCCCTGCGGTATTCTTTGCCAGCCTCCGTCAGTCATGATGGATTTTTTGAAAAAATTTCGATTTTTTTAAAAAATCTATTTGAGATCTATCGATGCGCTTTTCAAAATCCATGTTGAATAGCCAGGAACTTTCGCCAGGGATTTGGCTATTATGTACGCGGTATATGTGCCGCCTTTCGACCTCGCATTTGCCGGCAGGACATATGTTGTTTCCGTTCCTGGAATCGAGTCTGAACTGAACACCTTGATCCCGTCGGAGTTGAATACATGCATGGACCAGTAAAAATTGTCAATAGGAGTTGAATCCAGGTAACTTTTAAAAAGATCGCCGCCTATGGTGATTGTCCTTGACGCTTCATCCCATGTCCCTGTGACGGATCCTGGTATCATGGCGGGGAACATATAGGGGTATTCCCAGGAGATGGTGTTTTCCGCGACGGTTTTCTGGATTTGCAGAAAGACCAGCTGATTTGGCGAGGGACTTTTCTCCGATCCGAGTTCGACTGTCCTTGAAAAAATTCCGTCTCCCGCCGATTCGTCACCGTTCAGACCATCGTCGGCAAGGGTTCTGTTCCATGCCTGAAGGCTTTTCTGTCCTGTTGATGCGTTGATTATCGACATCGCCGAACCGTCGAAAAGATTTGCCGCCCCCCTGATCTTCACCTCATCGAATATCGCATCGCCCCGGACTTTTGTGGAAAAAACAAGGCTTGTCTTTGTAGTGCCGTCGGTCTGGGTTTCATTTATGACCTGGGTCACAAAAAACTCCACCCCCTCCCTGAAGTAGGCCGTTGTGTTGCTTTCAAGAGTATCCAGAACGTCATCACCGTTCGAGTCGGGATCAAATGGATCAATTGTCGTATTTCCGTCAACATCAGAGTCGAACCAGTTTACTATTCCATCATTGTCTATATCCGGATCGAAGTCATATGGAATCCCGTTTGCGTCATCATCGGCGCCAGCCAGGGACAGGCTTTTATTGACTCCTTTTTGATTATTGCTGTTCATCCTGAGAATATCCGGTCTCATTCCGTTTGGAATTCCGTCGTTGCCTGCGGAGGGAGTCAGTCTGGAATCATAAGCCACGGCGCTGCTCTGGGTGAATTCAACCCTGCTGCCGGCCTGGATCAGGGCGGGAATCCTGTCTCCCCCCAACACGAAATATTGAAGTACCTGTGAAGCGTTGCCGACTATTTTTGCATAAACGCTTTCAAGTTTATAGTCGGGATTCAACAGTATGAGGGTTTGGACCCTGTTTATTGCCAATCCCTTGATCTCGTAGTTTCCTATCCTGTCCACTTCCGAAACCTTGCATATGCCTGTGTCCCTTTCAACGAATACCACGACCCAGTTTGCCATTTCCGTCTGGGTGCCGGTTTCCCCTTTCACCGACCCTTTCATGTTTTGATAAACCGTGGCATTAAGACTGATAATATTTTCCATCAATATGCTTTTGACAGCTC
>JADFZC010000354.1 GCA_015232735.1 Oligoflexales bacterium
TTACGCATTATTCAGGCATATGTCCGTTGAGGACAATGTCTCATTCGGTCTTCGCATGCGTCCAAGGGCGGTCCGTCCCCCGGCCGAAACCAGAAGAAAAAAGGTTGACGAGCTTCTGGCCCTTGTCCAACTTTCCGGTATGGGAAAACGCTATCCGCACCAGCTTTCCGGGGGCCAGCAGCAACGTGTGGCCCTTGCGCGCGCCCTTGCGATTGAACCAAGCGTCCTTCTGCTTGACGAACCGTTTGGAGCCTTGGATGCAAAGGTCAGAAAGGAATTAAGATCATGGCTTAGAAGATTGCAGCAGGAGGTTGGCACTACCTGCATACTCGTAACCCACGACCAGGAAGAGGCTCTTGAGATATCAGATCATGTGGTACTTTTAAATTGCGGCCGGATCGAGCAGCAGGGGGCGCCGCAAGATCTCTTTGAGCATCCAAAGAGCAGCTTTGCCCTTAGTTTCCTTGGTTCTGCCAGTCATGCAGGCGATTTGCTTTCCAGCTATTTCGAGAGACTTGGATTTAATCCAAGCGCAAAGGAGATATATCTAAGGCCACATGAAATCGAGATCGATATTCCATACGAGGGTGGCGACCTTCCCCATGCCTTTATCAGGGGTATTTCAACCAGAGGGTCAATATGCTGCATTCGCCTTGAAACAGGCATGAAAGAGCACCCAAGATATCTGGAGGCGGAAATCAGCCGGGAAACAGCTGAGAGGCTCTCTTTGAAAACAGGCGACAAAGTATCATGGAAACCAAAACGCATCCATGTTTTCAGTTAGCGACAGAAACCGCCCCATAACCTGCCGCTTCCACCAAGGCATACATCGGCGATTTTTCCACATATATGTCATTGAATGTGTAACCACCTGCCATCAGCGAGTTCTGCAAAAGCTCCCCGCTCAGAAGCGCTCCTCCGCCGGTTATGACGAGCATCTGGGCCCATTCCACCCTGTTTTCGTAATAATGGGAAACTATCCCGGAGACCGCGTCCAAAAAATCCTTGTTCAAATCCCATTTGATATTATCTATTATCAGTGAAATATCGACATCCCTGTTATGAGATCCCACTTCGATTTCGCTAAAGCCGAGTTCTACCTGTTTAATAAGCCAGTAATAATCGAATTTATCCATTCTTTTTTCGACAAGGTGCCTGATTATGCTTTCATAATAAACGTTAACTCCAAAATCGATGATCCTGAATTCCTCTACTCCGGTCCTGGAATTTACAATATAGATCTTTGAACTGTCATGGCCTATGTCCACAATGAGCGCTGTCGAAAAATCATTTTTCACCTTCCTTGCAAGTTCATAAATCCCATCTCCTACGGAAAGAAAATTCAAGACGACTTTCTTCGTTACCTGTTGTGAAGGCCTATCATACCCCCGCATAACCCTTACAGTAACCGGTTCTCCCATGAATTTTCCAGCCACATGTTTGAACGTCTCAATTTTCTCCTGCGTATCGAGGACAATATTGAGTTCGATCCCGGAGTCCTCATCAGCATAATCAAATATGATCTTCTTGAGTGTCAGGATTGCCGTAAACCAGCTATATTCGCTATCCCACTCTACCTTTGCGATTGACTGCGAAAATATGCCGGAAGAATCATAACCAAGCTGATACAGGCCTCCCTCATGCTCGTAACACCTGTAAGACCTTGAAGGCGCGCCAACTTTCGATACGGCGGAAGGAAAAAAAGTCCGGCCGAAAAAGCAATACGATCCATCCTCTTTCCGCTCGAAAACACAAACCTTCGTATAAAAATTGCCTGGATCAATAAATGCTTTCTTCACCGGTTAAAACTTTATTTTCTTATTTGACTTGCTATCCCTGACATTTCGATAATTTTTCCTCTCTTTGGGCGGGGCATTTTCATCGACAGGAATCAGTTTCAAGGCATCCTTCGGCATTGAACCTGCGACGCTCCTTCGTGCACTTACCGAGCTTCCAAGCTCAATGCCCCTTATGATGCTCTTTATTTCCCTTATCTCGTCAAACAGGGCTGAATTCTTATATTCCTTGACATTCTCATGATTACTTTCGAGAAGCGAATCAAGATAGTCAATCTTGTCCTTTACATCGCGATACAATTTACCGGTACAGATCCTCTCTATAAGGTCCTCAAAAACTAGTAGCGGATCCTGCCCCTTTCTTACGCTTTTATCAGCGAGTTTAAGATACGTCTTAAGCACAAGCTTGAACACATCCTTCGATCCCTCAGGGTGAATTTTGGAAAACTTCGCAAAAAGTCCCCTGGTTTCCGCGTCGAGAACTAAAAGACTCAAATCCATGACTTCTCCCCTTGATATTATGCGATCAGTTCCACTTCATCCTTTATCATCTTTTTTACTGCAAAACTCGGGTCAACATCAAAACCCCGTTCCATAGCTATTTGATCCCTTGCCAACAGCATGAAGCCGACACAATTCAGATACCTGGCATCAACACCCAGCGATTTCGGGTCTATGACTCTTTCATCCATAGTCTTTTGGTTCCATCCAAAAAAATCACCGATGGATCTTTTGATTGTATCAAATAAAAGATGTGCTCCCCCACCAATTACCGTGAAGTAATCGATTGTCTGGCCTTTGTTTGACAGCGCTACGATATCGGCTGAAACATACTCAACGATATGTTCAGCCATATATCTTGTTTCCTGATCCAAAAGTCCACTAAAATCATATAGCCCTATTCCCGGAATATCTATCTTGTAATCGTTTAAGGGAAGCTTTTCCATGATCCTTTGCTCGGGAATTTTGAATTTCTGCTCACTTGATTCAAAGATCGCTGTGCTTATATTCCTTGTTATGGTGTTCATCCCTTCTGCAATCGAATCCGACAGGTTGATGTCCGCCTCGTTGTCTATGATAGGCAGTTTTATCCATGTCCCGTGGCCGACATCTATGACATAGGTATTATAGATGTTCATATTATACCTGCCGAACAAAATGGCCATATAGGCGCCATACGCCTGATACTGCATGACAGAAAACTGCAGATTTATTTCAATATCCCTAACCTCTTCCGTATATACGTTCTTGGCCTTGATCTTAAGATATTTTTTCCCACCATGATCGGCAAGACGCTCCTTAAGGTAATTAAAAAACTTTTCCAAGACGTTCTCGCCATGGCGGACGGTAATTCCAAATCCGAGTCCTACGCTCGCAAGGGGTTTGCCCATCGCTCTCGTTTCAACATCAAGCAAAAAAAGCCCGGCGGATAGTCCTATGAAGGCATCCTCGAAATTCTTTATGAGCCCTTTATGAGTAAACCAGTTGGTTTTTTCGGAATTCCTGGTCATCGCTCCCACATAACGCCAGCAGTTTCTGTATTCATCATATATTGACAGATTTTTTATCCACCTGTCATCCTTGGCACGGTTCATCAGCCTCCAGCTCTTCTCCATGCTTTCAGTCAACGCCGAACCAATTACGGATGAAAATGTGACAATCGTATCATCGCAACAAAACTTGCAGGTTGACGTGCCTAGTTCACCACCCACAGGTATACAGTTTTCCAAATTAGACATAATCTTATCCCTCAATTATTTGTTTTCTTCTATCGGCTTTTTCTCTCGGCAAGCTCAGCCTCCAGAGCTTCCCTCGATCGAACAGCAAATTCATACTCCGATCTGATGGATTCCATTTCCCTCACAACCTTTTCCGCCTGGCCCTTGAATTTTATGACATCCTTTTCCAGGTTATCAGCCCTCTTCTTCAAAATTGCGTTCTCATCCTGGCTCTCTTTTGCAAGACGGGTTGCCTGGACAAGCTTGGCCTCGGCCTCTCTTGCCT
>JADFZC010000023.1:0-14351 GCA_015232735.1 Oligoflexales bacterium
ACAAAAAATGGGTTGAATAAACTGGCTTTATACGCATATTGATTGGTTTTCTTCATAAGCATGGAAAAATTTGGCTGAAAGCAGTCAATTGTGATATTCTATCTGAAGAGATATCCGTATTTGAAAAACTGATTCCGGACAAGCTTTGTTTTGCTTTGCCGATCTTACAGTAAACTGCCAGCTATTAGGTTTAATATTCAAAACATTTGTAAGGCTAATTTAGAACCATCCCTTGCAAGTGGAGTTAACTAAATAGAAAAGGAGACCTCAAATGAAGACAAAACAATTTTTGAAGATAAAAAATTCAAAGGGTTTCAGTTTGGTCGAGTTGATGATTGTTGTCGGCATCATCGGCATACTCGCGACAATCGCCGTGCCAAAATTCAAAAACTTCCAGGGAAAGGCACGCATGGCTGAGGCAAAAAACATGCTGCAGCAGATTTTCACTCTTGAAGAATCATATTATGCTGACAACGGGACTTATGTAGGGATGGCAACTTCCTATGGAAATGGCGCCGGCAGCAACTGCTTAGCACCTGCTGAAGCAAAACTCCTGGGATTTGAAATCGCACCGTGCGGCACAAAAACTCCCAGATTCGCCTACACAATATCGATGCCGAACGCAGCGGAGTTTACAGCTACTGCAGTAACGGGTACAGGAGCAAACAATCTGGTTTGTCCGGGTCTTGCAAGTACAATTCAATATACAATAGACCAGACAAAGTATTTACAAAGCAACCCGCTTGTACCAACCTGTACACCGTAGAACATAGAAGAGGGGGAACGATCCCGGAGCGACTCGAACGCCCGACCCACAGATTAGAAATCTGTTGCTCTATCCACCTGAGCTACGGGACCCCAAGGAAATCTCAGCTTTGAGAGTGATCTTTTACCTTGATTGTCCGTTTTCCGCAAGAAAATATGTTGAAAAAGGTTCCCTGTCCAATCATTAATTTAAACAGTCTTAATAGGCTATTTTTTTTGATTTTTTGTTAAAAGAGTCCAATATCCGGAAGTCTCGGCATGACCTTGGGCAAGCTCCCTGCCAAAATCCGAAAAAGTCTGTCCTCCGATTTGATATATCGCCGCCAAAATCTGAAACTGAATAAATAACGGCTTTCCGTTCCTTATATTCTTTTCATTCCCATAAGTCCTCGAAAGAAGCTCTATGATCTGTCTGTTTCCACTACCTTCAAATCTGTCTCCAAGACGCCTGACAGCCTCAGCCCTTACCACAACAGCCTTATCCATAAGACCATCCTTCAGAATCCTGCGGCAATAATCCCGATTGCTGTAGGTGCACGATCTTATCCAGCCGATTCGCCATTGCCAAGCCCAATCGCCAAGCGTATCACCTAAAGACCCATGATAACTCCAGAGAGCTTCCCTCTCAGCCTCTGACAGACCGTTGAAATACAGCCAGTCACCTTTTAAAGGCTCATCCGATATTTTAAAAACCTCCATCCCAGATGGTTCTGAATAGGCTCTTCCTATTGAAATAAAAAAGGAAAATACCATAATAATCCAAAAATATTTCATTTTTATGTCTCCAGAAAAATATTTTAGTAAATATTTGATATTATTATATAAATAAAAATTTTTTTCAAATTCCCTAAAGATTTTTAGTCTCGAGCCGAATGTTAGCGTGAATGGGTTGTAGCCCATGATTATTGTGAAATCGTGTCATATTTATTTTTTTTTAAACAAAACGCATCCGAGGAGCAAAACCATGAGCGATGAACAAGTATGGTACCTCTATCAAAACGAAAAGCAGATCGGCCCCTTCGATACCCAGCAGGTATTGCAATTAATCACTAATAAAATGATCTCTCAAGACAGCTATATTTTCAAGGTGGGATGGAAAGATTGGCGGCCTATCGAGGAAGGGTATGAGGAACTTGGCGTAGATCCGGCAATCGCAAAACCAATCGACCAGGTGTCACTCCAGAAAAAAAGGGACAAGGCACCAAGAGCATCCATCTCCGGTCGTGTTGTTGTCCATAACAATAATCAATTGGCTATTGGGAAGGGAGTGAACATTTCAGCAACGGGAATTTTTATTGAAACTGCCGAGAATCTTTTTACCGTTGGAGAACACCTGAAACTTTCAGTCAGATGTGATGGGATCAACAAGGCCTTTAACGCAATTGCAAAAGTAATAAGGTTCAACACTGACGACAGATATCCAATCGGATATGGACTGAGCTTTGAAAACCTTGAAGAGGAGATAAAATCGGAGATTTCAAATTTGGTTGGAAAACAGGAAAACAAAAAGCGAAGCGCAAATTCCAAAGACTGAAAAGACAAAAGGCGGATTTGGCCACATGCAATTTGAATATTTCGCAGTTACTTAAGTTCATCGCTTTTTTGACGGATTTTTCCTAAATAATGAGGGAAACTTATGGATCATTTTGCCAATATTCCAGCCAACTGGAAATCTATTACCTCGGTTGATGAGGCCAAAATACTCATCGACGTTGGAATGATATTGAAATGGAGAGAAATGACTTATATCCGAAAACAATTCGGTATAGAGGATCAAAAGGAAATCATAAGACACTTTGCTCTGAGATTGTCTGAAAGACTGGAACATCGTCTATCGGAAGAAATACTTGTTGAGAGCATTCTGACCCTTCTTGCAAATTCATCAGTGGATGATTTGCTAGGAGAATTCCTAAGTGAGATCCTGGCTCAACCCAACTATGTCGCCATTTCGCTTGAACTTGTCCAAATAGCCGTAGCAATCGATACATCTCTTTTGGAACATGGCGAAGATATCGCTGCAATGGGAGTCGCTGTGGTTTGCGAACTGGGCCTGTTTCTTAACCAGCTATACCAATCAAATGAAGAAGACTTCAAGGACGCCGACAAGCTATTGACCCAGATATCAACCTATCTGCTTTCCGTAAGCAACAGCAGCAACAGCTGCATACGGTTAAGTCTTATGAACTACTTTGGCAGAATAGAGCCTGCTGCAAAAAAACAGGGTCTCAACCGAATAATGGGAAGATTTGGATACACTGTTCTTGAACAGCTCTTTACAATGCTCTTCAATAAAAAAACGGAAGCCGTTTCCTTGCAATACCTTCTTGAAAATACACCGTATATTTTGGAAGGGGACAATCATTGCCAAAAAATTATTCATGAAACATGGAAATTTTACCTTCTTAAAAAACCAGAACGATTTATTCTTTACATATGTACACAGGCAGATTTTCTTAACAGCCTGAATAATACAAGATATGAACATGCCAAGATGATATTTCTTCAACACCTTCATGTATTGTTAAGGGTCCTGTCAGAAATCAACCACAAAGGTCTTTCTCAGGAAATTATTACGATAATGCTAAAAATAGAATCTTCAAGACATAAAGACCAAATTATCAATGAGATCCTGACGGACAAAGTCATACGAACATATCTTAAGGACATAATTGTCAAAATGAAAAATGGTTCAAAAATATCTGATACAGATCAATCTGTTAAAGCAAGCAAGAGGGGAAGAAAACCGAGTTTTTCAAGAGTTGAGGATTGCAAGACAATCCATCAGATAGCCTTCCTGGGGCAACAGCATATCGCCCGCGCATCTTAAATGACATATGTCAACGCACCTAACCGAACTGTTTTTGTCGTAATAGGTTTTTCAGTTGTGGGATATTCTATGCAGTAGTAGGCCCGACAGGATAAATTTTTACCTAAGGTAAGGATTTTTTGGGAAAAACTACTTAGTAACAACCTCAGCATTCTGCAGCGGGAAATCAATCTCTGTTTTCTTGCCTACTACATCGCGTATGTACCACTTTTTCTTGTCCTTGATGACCGAAACAGTGTTCTCTGTTGAAATTTTGGGTGCTTTTTCCGGTGTCAGTTCCCTGCTGTCGCCAAGGTTCAAATAAACAAGTTCAAAAGTTATCTCCGTCTCCCTTGGGGTACGGTCTCTTCTCTCCACGACGGAATAGGAAACAAGTTCATAATTCTTATCTATAAAAGCCTTCTTCAAGGTATCATCGGAAGCTTGAACTATTGCCGTATGCAAAGCTCCGGTAGTCAGTTCCAGAAGCATCTCTTTTTCAGACAAATCGGTCATATTCAAGGAAATGTCCAAATACGCTTCAACAACCTCCTCCGGGGTCATGTCAGACCTCCCGCTTCCACACATTTTTGTACAGCTCATTAAAAAAACTAAACAAATAGAAACAGACAGTTTAATAGTATTTCGCATTAGTTTACTCCGCAATAGACTGTTAGTCAGTATTGAACCCCAAAAAACTGGGTCTTTCACGGCTTTTGGGCCGTTGAGTTCTTCGATTTTTGTTTTTCGTCCATCTGTATCTTGTCTTGAATTTGTTCACCTCTTAAGTTTGGTGCAGACTTCAGTTCATATTTTGGAACCTTTGGCAAACTCCGGGGAACTCCTTCCGGCGGCTTCCTTAAAGCTGATTTGGACACATCGTAATTATATACCCTTGAATCGCCACTATGTCCGGAAAATACATTTTCAACAGCCGGCTGTTTGGGATGTCCTGCCTGGGGCAACTCCCTTGGTTTAATATCTATAGAGCTGTCATATGCCTTCTGAAAACCATTATTAAAAGCCGCCGTTTCATAGGCAGATGCCAATTTAATCTCAAATGGTTTTCTCAAGCTCATAAAATTAAGCTCACAATTTATTCTGAAAAGCTTCTCATCAATTAAGATACCACTTGGAGAAGAATATTCAAAACTATCTGGTTTCAAAAAAACAGAAATATTCTGCCCCTTCAAAAAACTCAACCTTGACATGTAATCGTTAACTTTTCTTCTGCCAAGCAATACTTTAACATCTATTTTACGATACTTTGCAAGATAAAGTGCAGAGGCAATTTCACCATCTGTAAGATAATCTGTTAAAATCCAAATCCTTGTCCTGGCATCTCCAAAAAGATTTATGACCTCCGATCTAAATTCTGAAAATGATTCAAATGACTTATCAAAAAGAATTTCTTCTTTTACCTCCTTTTGAAGTTCGGTGGCCTCACAAAAAGAAGCTTTAAACGGCACTGATAAGACAAAAATTAAAAAACATGTAAAAAAAGTCTTATATAATATTAATAAAAAAGAGTTATACCTCTTCAATGGCATCTCCATGAAAAAAATCTCCAAACCAAGAGACTTTCTCACTTGGATTCTCCAATCCTCTTTTTCAATTTGAATATGAAAGAACCAAAGCCGTCCATTTCATCCTGATTCCCTGAATAAATCAAAAGGACATTTTTCCTTGTCACATACTTCTTATAATAATCAGGCAACCTCGATACTGGCGAAACAAGCTCAATATGCTCGCCATATTCTTTCAATAAATTTTTTACATGGTCTTCAGTTTCTTCAATCTCGAAGGAGCATACTGAAAATATGATCTCTCCTCCAACTTTTATCAGCTTTAGAGCATGTCTCAACATCTCACCCTGTTTACGGGCCATGGCTGAAATAATATCCTCTCTCTTTTGCCATTTCCCTTCCGGATGCCTCCTGAGTACCCCAAGGCCGCTGCAAGGCGCATCCAGCAAAATCTTGTCAAGCTTCTTCCTTGATTTCCAGTTTAAAAAATCTTCATGAACCCATTCAACCTTGTCATGTCCAAGACGAGCCATCGTATCTTTTGCACGATTCATTTGACGTTCGTCCTGTTCAACAGCAATGAGAGTGATCTTTTCATCCCCAAGTTCATACAAATGGGAAAGCTTTCCGCCTGGCCCTGCACAGGCATCAAGAATGACCTCTCCTTCATTGGGAGATACTAAAAGCCCGATCAGCTGCGAGGCTTCATCCTGTATGGTATAATACCCCTTTCCAAAAAGTGAATCCTTTGAAATGTCCGGGTAGCTCTTCAGATGAAGAGCAGTTCTGAGATGTGTTTTATCACTATGAATGCCCTCATCCTTAAGCAGTTTCTGCTGAAGGATGTAAATATCTGACAAATCAGTCTTCCTGAGATTGCTCCTGATTGAATATGGAGGAGGTTTATTGTTGGATGCCAACACCTGTTCAGTCTTGTCGAAATTGAAAACATTCAACCACCTTTTTACTATCCATTCAGGATGCGCATACTGAAGGGACAAATATTCAAGCGGCTTCTCTTTCTTGTCAGGCTTTTGAAAATATTTCGCCCTTCGGGCAATCTGCCTCAATATTCCATTTACAAAGGAACACGCACTTGCTTGACCTTTTTTCCTCACATATTCAACACTCTCATTTACTGCTGCCCTGTCAGGAACACGGTCCATGTAATAAATCTGATAGGTACCCACAACAAGTGATGCTCTCACCTCTAAGGTAGTTTTATCTAGATTACGATTTGAAGTGTTCTGCAATATCCAATATATTTTTGAGTACCACCTCAGGCTTCCATATAATATTTCTTTTATGAAGCTTTTATCAATCTGCTTGATTTTTTTCTTATTTGCTTCGTAGGAATCTTCTAGTACATCTTCCGGCCGTTTTTTTTCTTCCATCACCGATACAAACGCGTCATACGCTATTTCACGTGCAATTGACAAAGAGAGAAGTGCCAAACTGCGTCTCCTTTTATTTTATTTATTATTTCAATTTTCTCATATTTCAATTTTAAACGCACTGTTATTGATATAATTAGTCGATGGCGCGAAATGCGCCATCGATGTATCCTGGCAAGCAAAGCTTGCATAGGATCTATTGTAACATACTGATATTTCGTGACAGTGCCCCAATCAACGTATCCTGGCAAGCAAAGCTTGCATAGGATCTATTGTAACATAGTGATATTTCGTAACAGTGCCCCAATCAACGTATCCTGGCAAGCGAAGCTTGCTTAGGATCTCTTATCTCTTATAACATGTTGATATTTTGTCACAGAGGCCTAAAGGTGAAAGATCTGCCACAAAATATCAACATGTTATAAGAGATCCAAAGCAAGCTTTGCTTTCATCGGATCATCGACCCGAACTGACAATAAGCGCATTTTACACTATGAATCAACCAATTGTGACCAAAAGAAAAAAATCACACTTTTTTTAAATTTGCAACAAGATCGAACCTATTATCAATGAAGAAAAAAAGAAATAAAACACTTTAGAAACTGTCTGAAAGCCCAGATCTCTCGGCCGGTCGTCGCCTAAAAAATCCTCATTTACCAACATGCAAACTCCGGTTTTCCTTCTCCTCGCGCCCCACCTCTGGACTTTCAGACAGGCTCTTACCAACTGTTCTAATCAGTAGTAATGGACCACCACCAAAAATCAGCCCCTTTATAAGCAAGGAATTATCGTTTGCCAATATCAGAGTCAATATGCACTTTGCTTATAAAAGCTCTTCTTTTTTATTTCTGCCCATCACTATCTGAAATATCACTATCACCCTGTTTGTCTAAAAGCGTATTTTTTCTCAATATTTTTATTTCTCTTTCTTTTTGTCGCAACTTCCAACTCTTTCTTACCGAATCAAATCCGAAATAACATACCGTAACCGTCGACCCAATAAAAAAAGAAAAAATAAATGCTACGGCAAGTCGCATCCTGTAAGCACCAAAGAATGGAACATTAACTGTAATGAAATCAAGATTCAAAGCACAAAAATAACCGCCCGCAGAGATCAATAGTATTAAAAACCAAAAACTTATCAGTTTTTTCAGAAAAAACATCTTGCCCCCAAACTGGTCGTTGGTGCGAAATACGCCAGCACATGTATTCCTTCGGTACCCTCAAGACAGGTTCTGAGCCCTAAAGGCGAAGGATATGCTGCGGGATATCAACATGTTGCAGACAGATCCTGTATTCGCTTCGCTCATCAGAATACGCGGTGCATTCGCACCGCGGACTACTAACTTTTTTCTTTTTCCTTATTCTCTTCAGATGTCTCCAATGCTGCCTTGGCTTTCGCAAAAGCATCTGCAAGACCGGTTTTGGGTTCAGCAACTTCACCTATATATTGCTTCAACTGATCCCCTTGAAGCTTTTGCAAGAGAGCTTTTCTGGACAGAGAAAATCTTCTGTCCTCACTATTGCTGGAAAGGACAATAAATTCTACTTGATCTCCCTCTTTTAAAACTGATGACGGTTTTTCAACGACTTCATCAGACAATTCACTTACATGAATCATACCTTCAACACCAGGAACGATTTCAACAAAAGCTCCAAAATCGGTTACTTTTGTCACTTTGCCTTTCCCTCTTGATCCAGGCGGCATGGCTATGGCCGTCTGCGCCCAAGGATCATCACTCATTTGTTTAATACCTAAGGAAAAACGTTCCGCTTCACAATCGATCTGAAGGACCTTCGCTTCAACCTCATCGCCTTTTTTGAAAAGATCCCCTGGATGATTAATTCTGTCTACCCAGCTGATATCTGAAATATGAATCAGGCCATCGATTCCATCCTCAATTCCGACGAAAATTCCAAAATCAGTAATATTTCTGATTTTGCCGCGAATAATGTCGCCAACCTGATATTTTTCCTTGACGATATCCCAGGGATTAGGCTCGATCTGCTTCATCCCAAGGCTGATTCGTCTATTTTCAAGATCCATTGCAAGGACGACAACTTCAACTTCCTCACCTACTTGAACAACCTTGGATGGATGCTTAACCCTCTTGGACCACGACATTTCACTTATGTGAATAAGACCTTCCACACCTTGTTCCAACTCGACAAAAGCACCATAATCAGTCAAGCTGACAACAATTCCTTTTGCCCTTGTGTCAACTTTATACTTCTCTACAGCCGTCAGCCACGGATCAGCCTGCAACTGCTTGTAACCAAGAGATACCCTTTGTTTTGAATCATCGTAACTAAGCACTTTAACTTCGATGTCCTCTCCCACATCAAACATTTGGGATGGATGATTGATTCTGCCCCATGACATATCCGTAATGTGAAGCAGACCATCTATTCCGCCGAGATCGATGAATGCCCCATAATCAGTAATGTTCTTAACTGTTCCTCGGAGTATTGCTCCCTCTTTCAGCTTGTCCAGGGTTTCACTGCGATGTTTTTCCCTATCTTGCTCCAAAAGAACTCTTCTGCTCAGAACGATATTGCCTCGTTTCTTGTTAAATTTTATTACTTTGAAACTTAAGGTCGTTCCAATGAGCTTGTCCAGATTCCTTACAGGTCTCAAATCTACCTGAGAACCTGGAAGGAAGGCTTTAACTCCAATATCGACTGAAAGGCCGCCCTTGACCCTTGCAACAACAACACCCTCAACGATTTCATTTTTCTCATACGCCTCGGAAATTCGATCCCATGCACGCAACATCTCAGCTCTTTCGCGGCTGAGAACCATCTCTCCCTCGTCATCCTCAAAGGAATCAAGATAGACTTCAATCGAATCGCCGATCGCAATATTAAGCTTCCCGTCAGACGTCATAAACTCGGCCTTTGGAATCTCGCCTTCCGATTTATGACCTATGTCGACAATCACGCTGTCATCGGTGAATCTTACTACACGACCCGTGACTATAGATCCTTCACGGACTCCGCCCGTCGAGGCTTCCTTCTCCAAAAGGTGTGCAAATTCACTGTTTAATCCATGATCCAAATTTACATCAGTGTCATCATCTTCCCACTGAATTGTTCCGATACCTGCCAGTTTTGTTTCACTTAAATTCATAAGTTTTGTTAACTCCTAATTCGTCCGCCAATCGGACATACTATATGATTGCCTATCAACCATACGATATACTCTATATAAACATAGAGGGGTTTTCGTTATCACGAGGGTGTATAAATGTCAACGAAATCAATATACAATAGTATAATAAATGTGCGCTATTTCAAAATTAAAAAATTTGTGGGGTTTTTTTTCATGGGATTTTTGAATTCAAAATCAAACTTTGTTATATCATATCGACTGGTTATGCCAATTTTCCTTTTAATCCCCGCACATGCCTTCTGTGAACCTCAAAAAAATGACCCCCCAAAAGTGATTTGCCCAAACCCGCCTCCAAAAATCCCGGACATGCCCAGGGAGCAAACTTATCAGGGACGTCCCTTCGGACCTGGTGAAATCGCAAAATATGAGCTTAGATATGGAATTGTGAAGGCTCTTGTCGGCTATGGATACCTTGAGGTATTACCCCCCATAAGACACGAAATATACCTCCCGGACAAAAACGGAAATAAGACCATCGAAAAACGATACCACATGAGATTTCAAGCTGAGGCCTTTACCGGCGAATGGTATAAGCTGATCTTTATTGGTCATGATAAATTACAAGCTATTTCAAGACCCTGGGATTTCGGTATAAGTAAATTTTATATAAATCAAAATGAAGAAAAACCATTTGTCAAGAGATACAGGAAGGAAAAATGGCTGGATTTCGATCACCTTCACTGCAAAGTACATGAAAGGGAAAAAGATTATACAAAGCCTGAAGATCAAATGGAGAAACTCGCCGATCTGGACCTGGAATACGGCGCGGTTGATGCCCTGGGGGCGATTTATAAGCTCAGGACTTATCAATATGATATTGGCAAAGTAGTCCGATTTATGGTCTATACCTCCGAAAAAAACTGGTGGCTTGAAGCCCATCCTGTGGCAATTGAGGATGTTACATTGAAGGTGGGTACATTCAAATCTGTCAAAATCAAACTTAAAACTTTTATCGGAAAAGAGCTTCAAACCCGCGGCGACGTATCACTATGGATCGCCAAGGATCACCCCAATCATCCAATGGTAAAAGTTGAAGGCGAAGTTACCTTTGGGAGTGTTTACCTGTATCTTGAAGAGTTTAAAGCCGGATAAGACCTCTGCCAAGAAGAAAAAATGAACTAAAGACCGGCATCCTTAAGCCTCTCCACTGCAATTTTCTGTTCCTTTGAAAGAGATTCAGGTATTGAAAAATTAATAACGACAAACAGGTCCCCTCTTGCCCCGTTTTTCCCCTGTATTGTAAATCCGCAGTTCTTGAGACGTATCTTTGTACCTGGTCTGACTCCTGATGGTACCTTAATTCTTTTTTGTCCATCAGGCGTATCTATTTCCTTTCCACACCCAAGAAAAGCTTCCGAAATTTTTAGATCCAAAGGCAGTTCAATATTATCTCCCTCCCTCCTGTAAATAGGATGCTCGGCAACAGTTACTTTTACATAAAGATCTCCAGCCTGTCCTCTATATTGAGATTCAGCGCCCTTCCCTGCGACCCTTAATTTGGAACCGCTTTTTATGCCGGCAGGAATCTTAACAGTTAAATTCCTTGATGTTCCATCCGACAAAGTGAAATTGACTTGCCGCTGGCTACCCTCAAATGCCTCCATAAACCCGATTTCCAGCGGATATTCGACATCCTGTCCCCTTATCCTTTGTTCATTTTCATACATGTCATCGAAGCCGCGACTATTAAATCCGCCTCCATGTCCCCCAAAAAAGCTCGAAAAAAAACTTGATGCGCCTCTTCCAAGCCCAAATTCCTCAAATATTGATCCGAAATCCATTCCCCTGAAAATATCTTCGGTGGAATACCTCTGATGGAAGCCTTGCTCCCCAAATCTATCATACTGCTTTCTTTTTTCAGGATCAGAAAGAACCGCATAGGCCTCGTTAACCCTTTTGAACTCCTCCTCAGCCTCCTTATTTCCGGGGTTTTTATCAGGGTGAAGCTTCACAACCTTTTTCTTGAAAGCCTTCTTAATCTCTTCCTGGGATGCATCCTTGGCAACACCCAGCCGTTCGTAGTAGTTTGACACGCACTGCTCCTTTTTCTTTGGTACATGGAAACAAATCAGATCAAAGGACATATTTCCATATGGCCAACATAGGTTCAAACTGAAGAAAGTCAAGAAATTGAGACATAACCATAAAAATTAATAACATAAATTACTATTCCCCAGTTCGATGACACGTTAAGCCTAAATTTGTTTAAGATTAAACCAAAATCCAAAAGCTAAAATCGAAATGATTAAACCCAAAAGTGGCGATTTCGTCAGTACGCTCCTTTAACCATCAAATCAGCAAGTTAACCTAGAGTCATTGTTCCCAAGTTTGTTTCAGCCTTGAAGGATTGTGGGGAAAGAAGGAGGTTATGATTTGAAGATACCAAAAAAAATCGTATTATGTTTCTACTAATGTCAAATTTTTTTACTGTTTCCAAAATGTCATTCAATAACAATTGATTAGTACTGCCACATTAGATGATAGACGGACTGAATATCATTTCGCTCCCCCCACCCTTTCTGAAAAAACATTTTTCAGCAATAACATATTGAAAATTATAAACTAAACATATTATTGTAGAAAAATTGGTCAGTTGAACACTAAATTATCAAAAAAACTAATTTTTTTTTTTTAATTTTAACGCCTGATTCGAAAAAGACCTTAAATTATAACAGTAAATGATAATAACCAAATTGAGAATTTTTTTGGCATAGAGAGTGCAGTAAAGTTTATGCGATGGCCTTTCGGCCTAGCAAACATCTCTTGGAGCAGTTGGCTATCCACTTTTGTTTGAATTACTTCTAAAGCAATCCAAACTATCCTGTTGCCTCCGTTTCTCCTCCTGACTGTACTTCCCACTCCCTTTCCTGAATAGCCAAGTGCTCCATCTCAAAAAATATTTTTATTTAAAGATCAATCCTGCAATCCTGTTCATAATTTTTCTGTCAATTTCATTAAGAAGTTGGTAATGGAAGCTTTGATCCCCTGCGATTCAAAATCCTCCTTGTCAAAAAGAAGGAATAGAATGCCATCTCCCGTTTTTGCCTTGAATGGGTAAGATCCCATAATTTTATCATCGATATCCCATTTTTTGAACGGATACTGTTTGAAATTCTTGATTTGAGACCAATCATTTTTACTATCGGATCCAAGGATCTGGGATATGGAATCCATGGCAGCATCTATGCCTTTACCCTTTCCTCCTTTCATTTGATCTTGATCCAAGTCGGTATTCCAACTGGCAATCAGATTCACCTGTTTGCCAATCATTGAGATCAGCGCGCCGCCTGATACGATTTGCGATAGCGTCTCCTTGAAAACATCCAACGACTTTCCTCGTTCGAAACTCATGCTCAACTTGACAAGGCCATAATTTATCACTCCAACTTTTTTGACTGAGATTGGATCACTTCCCTGAGTTTCAGAGGTTAAATCATCTATGCTTTCATCAATTCGGACACTTTTGACTTTCTGAGGTTCTTTATCTTTAAAATCTTCAAAGGTCTCTTCTCCAAAAACGTCGTCTTTCTCCTCAATAAGTCCTTCATTTTTATCTTCCAGTGTTTTGGAATCCTGACTTTGGGGCTTTTGCAGGATCTCTCCGCCAAGACTTGGGGATAAATCTTCAAGTAAATCGTCAGACCTCCGGTCATTAATATCGATTTTTACATTATCAAAAACAACACCTTCATTATCGTGTCCAAAAACATCTGCCGATTCCTTTGACGGATTTATATCGGGAATTGCATCTTTCTCAAAGTCCACTACACTCAAATCTTCAGAGAGCTTATCTTCAGGTACTTCAACAATTTCAGGTAATTTATCCTTACCCTTTTTCCTTTCAGAAACTCGGGATTTCATCTTCTCCCGAGATATGACTGTCGTATCATTTTCAGTCTCATGATCTTCTGATTTGCCCCCCTCAACAGGAACAAGATCGTCAAAATCTTTATCACTGCCAACCATGGATGAACAGTCGTCAATCAGATCATCAGACAAATCAGTGTCCTTCTCAATATTGTCCTTATTTCTAGCACGTACTGCTGATCCATTCTCTATTTCTGACAGATCATTGTCATCCACAACATCATCCGCAAGAAGCATATCATCCAGCTCACCAGAATCCTGCGATTCCCTACCATCATCTGCTAACCTATCATCTGCCGTGTCTATTCCGGACTTTTCTATCGCAATCCCGCCATCGGAAGAAACATCCCCCAAAAGATCATTTACATTTAATGCTTCCTGTTTGTCAGATCGATCTTCCGAGCTGTCAATCTCATACGATGAATCTATACCCTTCTCGACATCACCTGAACCATCGCCGTCGTTGAAACTTACTTCCGATTCCTCCAGTTCACTATCCGCTTCCAATGCGCCTTCTCTCATACCATTCAGTTCCTTAGAAGATTCGTCGAGTATATCAAGCGACTCATTTGCCTCTGCTTCCAATACCGCCAATCCTTCAGCATCCACAGGAACTTCATCCAACATATCAAGCGAAGCGTCTGCTTCCAGTGACAGAGACTCGGCACTTTCAGCCTCCTTGGGAGCTTCCTCGAACATGTCAAGCGAACCGTCTGCTTCCAGTGACAGAGACTCGGCACTTTCAGCCTCCTTGGGAGCCTCCTCTAACATGTCAAGCGAACCGTCTGCTTCCAGTGACAGAGACTCGGCACTTTCAGCCT